>DATGFS010000037.1 GCA_035308905.1 bacterium
GAAGTGCACGACGATATCTGGCTGGTCAGCTTTATGGACTATGACTTGGGCTACTTTGATCTCGAGACGCGCGTGCTCGAACCGCTCGACAATCCGTTTGGGCCGAAAGTGTTACCTATGTCTTAAGTACGAAGTGTTACCCATGTCTCCGGGCTGGACCTTGGTAAAATGGCGCGCCCGGAGGGATTTGAACCCCCGACCTACGGATTCGTAGTCCGGCGCTCTATCCGCTGAGCTACGGGCGCGCGTCGCCGGCGGTCGTTGTCAACCCCGGCACCACATAGTGTACCGGACCTCGGAGACGCGTTCAAGCCGCGGCATCGTGAAACACCGCCATCGGCAGCAGCGCGCTCACGATGAACTGCCCGGCGTCGACGATCTCCGAGATCTTCAAGTCTACGCAGAGGCTCGCCAGCATGTAGGCGTCTTCGGCCGAGAGGCCTCGCGTCTCCGATAGATGAGCGATCATCGCCCGCACCGCGTCTTGAGCCGCCCGATGCACATCCGGCCCGACGCCCGTCGTCCCGTACCAGCCGCCGTGGTTTACCCGCGACACAAGCGGTCCGGGGTGCGCAAACTGCGGCGCGGGAATCGTGCGCCTCTTCTGGAGCGTGAGGCGCAGCGTCGCGTACATCGGCGCTTCGATGCCGGTGACACATACCTCGCCGTCGCCCTGCGCCGCGTGAGCATCGCCGCAGCTGAACAACGCGCCCTCGACCTGCACGGGCAGGTAGAGCGTGGCGCCGCGCGTCAGCTGACGCGTGTCCATGTTGCCGCCGAACGTACCCGGCGGCATCACGGCCTGCTCGCCCGCGCCGGCCGGACACACGCCCATCGTCCCGAAGAACGGCTCGATGGGGATCGCGATGTCGCGCCGGAAGTGGGCGGCGTCGCCGTCCGTGAGATCGAAGATCCGCAGCGCCGGCTCCTGGAAATCGTCGGCCAGGAGCCCGAAGCCCGGGATGATGGCCGTCCACCCCCACCCCTGGGTGTGCAGATCTAAGATTTCGACCGCCAGGGTGTCGCCCGGGCGCGCGTCCTTGACGCGCACTGGCCCGGCCAGGGGATAAACGCGCTTCCAGTCCAACGACGCGAGGACAGCGGCGGTCGATGCCGGCGTGATCTGGTTGTCACTCACGTCGCGGGTGTGGACGACCAGCACGTCCCCGCTGCTCGCGTTGACAACCGGTTCGTGCCGGACGTCCCAAGTGAAGTGCACCCGGTCTTGCGGTAGGTAGTGCGTCGTCACGGGGAGGCCTCCTTCGGCGGTGCCGCGGCCGAGGACACTCCAGTTCCGCGCGTCGGCGCGCCCTCCTCCAAACAGTGGTGGGCCGGCTGCGCCGGCCCACCACCCATCATCACCCTGCCGCTAACTACTGAGCCGGCGGGATGAACTTCGCGATGGCGAACACCGCGCCCTGACCGTCCTGACAGACTGCGAAGCGGCCGATGCCGGGAATGTCCGTGGGCGGCTGCATCACTTTCCCGCCGAGTTCCCGAACCTTCGCGGCCGATGCGTCGACGTCGTCGGTGCCGAAGTACGTGAGCCAGTTCGGCGGGACATCCTTGAGGCGCGCCGGTCTCGCCATCATGCCGGCGATCATGTTGTTGCCGGCCTTGAAGATCGTGTAGGAGCTGTCCTCGCTCGTATCGACGAGGTCGCTGCTCCAGTCGTACACGGCGCGATAGAACCGGCCGGCGGCCTCGATATCGGGCGTCAGCACCTCGTTCCAGCATATCGCGCCCGTCTCACCCACCAGCGCCGCGCCTTTGTGCCGCTTCGGCTCCCAGAACGCCAGGCGCGCGCCGGTGGGGTCGGCGAACGCGCCCATCCGGCCCACGTCCAGCACGTCCTCCGGGCCGTACAGCACCTTCCCGCCGTTCTTCGCCACCCGCTTGCCGATTTCGTCGGCGCTTCGCACGTTGACGAAGGGCATCCAGTGCGGGGGCGCGTTCCCCATCTCCGGGGTGAGCGCGGAGAGGCCGCCCACACTCTTATGGTTCAGTTCGCAGAACGTGTAAGTCTGGCCCGGGCCCGCGGGCATGTCGTTGAACTGCCACCCAAACAAACCGCCGTAGAACCGCTTCGCGGCCGCCACATCGGAGGTCGAGAGAGTCACCCACGAGAACTCGCCGTGCTGGTATTCGGTCCTGGTCGCCATGTCAGCCTCCCGTTCTAGCCTCAATTTGCCTTTTCACAGAATAGTCGTTTGGCAAACCCCGGAATCGACAGTACACGACCCCCTCCGAAACCGGCCGGCGCCCGAGGCGGATCACCGGGACCGGACGTCGAGCGCGTCCCGCAGCGCGTCTCCGATGAAGAACACCGCCACCACGGTCAGCGTCACCACGAGCCCCGGCGCGATCACGAGCACCGGGTTGCTCGTCATGTAGTTTTGGGCCTGTGTCAGAAGATTTCCCCACGTCGGAATGCCGGGCGGCAGGCCGAACCCCAGGAAGTCGAGCGCCGCCTCGGCGAGCATCGCACCCGCCACGGCGAACGCCGCCTGCACCAGGATCGGGCCCATCGCGTTCGGCAGAATGTGGCGGAAGATGATGCGGAGGGTCCCGGCGCCGGCGGCGCGGGCGTCCTCGACGAACTCTCGCGAGCGCAGCGACAGGTACTCGGCCCGCACGATCCGCGCGAGACCGGTCCAGCCGAACAGTCCCAGGTAGGCGACCATCATGATGACCGGGGCCCGCCCCGCCGTCCAGTTCAGCAATATTAATAGAAGGAAGATGGCCGGAAAGCTCAAGATGAGGTCCACGAGCCGCATGACGGCGGTGTCGATCCACCCGCCCATGTATCCCGCGATTGATCCGAAGGTGACCCCGATCGCCGTCCCCAACAACATGGCGGTGGTGCCGACCAGGAGGCTGATCCGGCCGCCGTACAGGAGGCGCGCGAATTCGTCCCGCCCGAGATCGTCGGTACCGAGCAGGTGCGCGGACGTCGGGCCGGCGAGACTGTGGTCGGGATCGAGCGCCGTCGGATCATACCGCGTCACGAGCGGCGCGAGCACGACGGCTCCTACGACGACGGCGAGCACCGCGACGCCGGCCAACGCCATGCGGTGCCGCCGGAATCGGGCCCACGCGAGCGCCCAGAGCCCGCCGGCGCGCGGGCGGACTCCACTCCGGGCGGCACCGGTTCCAGCCGCGGGCGCCGCGCGGATTCCGCTCTCGCCAGGCTCACTCATATCTGATCCTGGGGTCGAGCGCCGCGTAGGTCAGATCGGCCAGCAGGTTGCCGGCGATGAGTAGCGCCGCGCTGATCATCAGACCGGCCATCTGCAGCGGATAGTCGCGGTTGTTGAGCGCGGAGAGGAAGAGCCGGCCCATCCCGGGCCATCCGAAGATCGATTCGGTGACGACGGCCCCGCTGAAGAGCGCCGGCAGGTCGAGCCCCATCAGCGTGACGATCGGAATGAGCGAGTTGCGCAGCACGTGCCGGCGCAGGACGTGCCGTGCGAACAGCCCCTTCGCGTGCGCCGTCCGGACGTAATCCTGATTCAGCGTATCGAGGAGGCTGCTGCGCAGGTACCGGCTCCAACTCGCGATCGAGCCGAGGCCGAGCACCATCGCCGGCATGACCAAATGGCGGGCCAAGTCACCGGCGGAGGTCAGGCCGATCTCGTGCATGCCGGCAAGCGGGAGGAGCCGCAGCTGCACACCGAGCAGGAGCTGCAGCATCAGGCCGAACCAGAACGTCGGCATCGCCCAGGCGAAGAACGACCCGAACGAGAGCAGGTTGTCGCCCCACCGGTACTTGTGCGTGGCGGCGTAAAGGCCGATCGGAAACGACAGCCCGATCGCAAGGGCGAACGCGCCGAGCATGAGCGTGAACGTCGCGGGCAGGCGCTCGCCGATCATGGCCAGCACCGGACGGCCCGTGTAATAGGAGTAGCCCCAATGACCCTGCACCAGGCCGCCGAGCCAGCTCACGTACCGCGCGTACCACGGGCGGTCGAGTCCCAACTGATGCCGCAGCAGATCGATCTTGTCGGGGGTCACCTGGGGGTTATGCAGATAGACCGCGAGCGGGCCGCCGGGCGCCACGTTCATGATCCCGTAGCTGACAAACGACACCGCGATCAGCAGCAGGACCGCCTGGACGATCCGGCGGGCGACGTACGACGACATCAGGCCGTCACCGCCGGGGCCCCGCGCGAGGTCGCGCGCGCGGGTGGGCGGCTAACGCGTGCTCCATCCTTCCGGCGGCGTCTCGCCGAATGTGGAGACATCGTACCCCTGAACGTTGGCGGCCACCGCATTGTTGTTGACGAACCAGAAGACGAAGATGACCGGCACGTCCCGCTGTTCCAGCTCCTGGATCCTGGCGTAGATCGCGCGGCGCTTCGCGTCGCCGACCGCCCGGTCCGCCTGGTCGAGCAGCCGGTCCATCTCCGGGTTGCTGTACCGTTCCGCGTTCTCGCCCGGCGAGTTGGCGTCCTTGGGGATGTAGGAAGAATGCCAGTTGATTTTGTTCTCCGGAAACGTCCCCTGCCCCCAACTGTAGAGCAAGGCCGCGTCTTTGCCGTTCCACTGCGGCCCGTTCTGCCCGAACAGCGCCGCGGCGCTTGCGACGTGCGTGTCGGTCGCCACCCCGAGCGCGCGCCACGACTGCGCGATCACCTCCAGCATCTGCGCGTCGGTCTGCCGGCCGGAGAGCGTCCACAGCGGAATCTCGAGGCGCCGGCCGTTCTTCGCCAGCACACCGCCCGGGCCGGGCGCGAAGCCGTCCTTCAACAAGAGTGCGCGCGCGCGGTCCAGATCGTACGGGCGCGGCGTGATCTGCTTGTTGGCCCACGGCCCGTTCGGCACCATGTCGCTCACCGCCGGCTCGGCCTGCCCCTTCATCACGTTCTTGATGATGGAGGTCTTGGGGGTCGCGAAGTCGAGTGCCTGACGGACGGTGACGTCTTTCAGGAATTCGTACTCGTCCAGCTGGATGAGCTGGTAGACCGGCGCGAGGTACCGTTTGATCACGACGCCGGGACTCCGGCGCATCTCCTCGAGGCGCGCGGGCGGCACGCCGGTGAGAACGCTCAGGTCGCCGGCCTTCATGAGATTGACCTGCGTGTTCTGGTCCGGCACGATCCGCACCACGATCCGCTGAAGCTTGGGCTTCGGGCCCCAGTACGACGGGTTCGCGGTCAGGGTCACGTGATCGTCCGTCACGAACTCCGTGACGGTGAAGGGCCCGGTGCCGACCGGCTTCTGATTGAACGGCGCCCGGTTGATCTGGTCGGCGGACAGCGGCCCGAGGATGTGCTGCGGCACGATCGGCGCGCCCATCACCTGCTCTTTGAACGGCGCGTAGGCTTCCTTTAGATGGTAGACGACCTTCGTCGCGCTCGGGGTGTCGACCGACGCGATCTTATCGAAGCCGGTCGCGTACGTGACGTGGACGTCCTTGTTGGTCGCCAGCTGCCAAGTGTACTTCACGTCCGCGGACGTGAACGGCTGGCCGTCGGACCAGCGTACGCCCGGCCGCAGCGTGAGCGTCCAGGTCTTGCCGTCGGCACTGACCGTGTCCGCGGTCGCGAGCGCGGGCTTCCACGTGCCGGTCCAATCGACCGTGAACGGGCTGTCGAAGACGTACCGGTAGACGCTGCCGGAAGCCAGGAGCCCGTGCAGGTACGGGTTCAGGTTGTCCGGATTTTCCGTGATCACGGTCACGAACGTGCCGCCCGGCACCGACGCCCGCGCGATTCCGCCCAGCGCCACTGCCAGGGAAAGACATACCGCCACTGCCAACGAGGGCCGCCGCATCATTCTCCTTCCCTGCCTACGATCGCGCCTGCGATACCTATTTTCCCCTCGTCCCTTGCGGACGGGACCCAAGGAAGGTACGATAGAGAACGCCCGGAGGGGTGGCCGAGTGGTCCAAGGCAACGGTTTGCTAAACCGTGACCTCTTAACCGGGGTCCGTGGGTTCGAATCCCACCCCCTCCGCCAGATCGCTCGCGACGGAATCGCCTCTTACTGCGCCCACCGCCACAGACGCGCGTTCCACACAAAGGGACTCGGATCGATCGCCGTGCCCACGGGATCGATGCCCTGGAGCTTCTCGTTATAGGCCCAGACCGACACCCACCAGTACAGCGGCAAGAGCGGCACCTCGTCGGCCCAGATCCGCTGGAACTGAGAGACCAGGGCCTTTCGCTTGTTCACGTCGGGCTCTCGAAGATATGCGGTGATGATCGTGTCGGTCTGCGGCGTCGACCAGCCGAGCTCGTTGCGGGAGACCACGCCGACGTCCTTGATCTCCCGGGAATAGTACACATCGAGGCGCGGATGGAGCGGCGTCGCGAACGCGTCGCTGCCGAGCAGCACGCCCTTATAGCGGCGCTGGTAGAACAGCTCCCCGTAGACGATCCGCGCCGGCGCATTCTCCACCACCAGGTCCACGCCCGCGTCCTTCCATTGCTGCTGCAAAATCTGCTCGATGCGTTCGCGGTCGCGGTTGCCGGACGTGGCCGTGATGACGAGCTGCAGCCGCTGCCCCGCGCCGTTCACCATGATCCCGTCGCCGCCGGGACGCCATCCCGCCTCTCCGAGGAGGCCGCGCGCCTTGGCGGCGTCGTGCGGGTACGTCCGGATCTGCGTGTCGACCATCGGCGTGTTCGGCGGAAGGAAGAGGTCGGTGGCGGGCTGCTTGCCGCGGAACAGCGCCTCGCTGATCGCCTGACGGTCGGTCGCGTACGCCAGCGCCTGACGGACCCGCAGGTCCCGCAAGAGCGGGTTCGCCTGATTGAAGAACAACGCTTCGTGAATCGCGACCGGCTTATAGCGGACCGCGATACCCTTCGCCTGGCCGCGCTGGATCAACTCGTCGATCTGCAGCGCCTGCGCGAAGTTGATGCCGACCGGCTGGGGCGCCGCGACGTCGATCGCGCCGCTCAGGAGGTTGGCGACGATGGCGTTGGCATCCGGAAAGAACCTGAAGACGATGCGGTCCACCTCCGGCCGGCCCCGCCAATAGGAGGGGTTCGCCTCGACGACGATCTCGCTGCCCTGCGCCCTCCGGACGAAGCGGAACGGCCCGTCGCCGATCGTGACCGACGGATCCTGTCCGTACGGCATGTCCTTGATCTTCGCGGGATCCCGCCGGTACACGGGCTCGAAGACGTGCCGCGGCAGCAGCCCGTGCTTGGCCCCCTCCACCGCGCACTCCGTGGCGAAGGCGTACTGCGCCTTGAACGTCACGACAAACGTCCGCGCGTCGGGCGCCTGAACGCGGTCGATGAGGTTCTTGACGCCGCAGGAATAGGTGCCGAGAGGCACCTTGGGACTGGACGCGACCTCGTCGGTGAACAGGGCGTCGGCCGACGTGACCGGCTGTCCGTCCTGCCAGGCGGCGCCGGCGCGCAGCCGCCACGTCACGTCCATCTTCCCGTCCGGCCGAAGCTTGATCCCGCCGTTCTGCAGCGTGGGGATCGACTCGACGAGAACGGGCTGCAGCCGGCTGTCCCGGTCGTACTCGACCAGCGGATCGAGGAAGGTCTCGTTGATGATCTCCGCCCCGTTGGTGCTCGTGACGAGCGGATTCAGCGTGTCGGGCTCCGCGTACATTCCCACGACGATGTCCCGTCTCGCCGGCGCGCCTTCACCGGCGCGCGGCACGCCGAGCGAGACCAGGATCGCGCCGGCCAGCAGGTACATCAGTCCCTTGCGAATCATCGTGTCCCCCCCACCCATGGAGTTTAGAGCCTCAGACGCGGATCAATCGCATCGCGGAGTCCGTCGCCAAGGAAATTGAACGCCAGCACCGTGATGAAGATGAAGATGCCGGGATAGACCGCCAGCCACGGCGTCGTCCAGAGATACTCTTGGGCATTCTGCAGCATGTTGCCCCACGAAGGCAGCGGCGGCTGAATTCCGAGGCCGAAGTAGCTGATGGTGCTCTCCGCGAGAATCGCCTGGCCGGCAAACAGCGTTGCCGCCACGATCACCGACGCGAGCGAATTCGGCAGGACGTGCCGAACCATCACACGGACCTCGGAGGCGCCCAGCGCCCGGGCCGCTTCAGCGTAGTCCTGGCCGCGCGCGCGGAGGACGTCGGCCCGGACAAGCCTGGCCGCCCCCATCCACCCAAGCAGACAGAGCACGATCACAATGCTGCGGAGGCCCGGCCCGAACGCCTTCGCGAGCACGAACATCACCACGATCGGCGGCACGCTGATGAAGATGTCGGTAAGCCGCATGAGGCCGCTGCCGACCAAGCCTCCGTGGTATCCCGCGAGCAGCCCCACGGCCGTCCCGATCACGCTGGACACGGCGGCCGCGGCGATGCCGACGCTGAGGCTGATGCGACCGGCGTAGATAATCCGGGTGAAGACGTCGTGTCCGAGCTCGTCGGTCCCGAACAAATGCGCCGGGCTCGGCGGCCGGAACAATCCGCCGAGACTGATCTGCTCGAAACGGTACGGCGTCACATAGGGCGCGAGCAGCGCGCTCAGCACCAGCGCGAGCGCCGCCGCGCCGCCGGCCATCGCCAGCCGGTGGCGGGTGAAGCGGCCCCACACCATGTGCCAGTAGTTGATCATTCGTAGCGCACGCGGGGATCGAGCACGCCGTACAGCACGTCCGCGGCGAGGTTGCATCCAACCACCAGCACGGCGATGCACATGACAATCGCGACCGCGACGACGTAATCGCCGATGATCACGGACTGGATCAGCAGCTGTCCCACGCCCGGCCACCCGAAGACCGTCTCCGTCACCGGCGCGCCGCCGAAGAGCACCGGCAGGGTAAGCGCCAGCACCGTCACGATCGGGATCATGCCGTTGCGCATGACGTGGCGCGTCATCACGCGCCAGCGGGTGAGCCCCTTGGCCCGCGCGGTCCGAACGTAGTCCTGCCGGCTGACCTCGAGGATGCTCGAACGCGTATAGCGGGCGAGGCTGGCCATGTTGTACAGCGCGATGACCGCGGCCGGCAGAATCAGATGGCGCAGAAAATCGACCGTCGCGGACCATCCGGTCCCCGCGTCCGGGGCGTGCACGCCGCCGGGCGGCAGCACGTGAAGCTTGACCGCGAAGATGTAGATCATGATGAGCCCCAGCCAGAACAGCGGAATGCTGAAGCCCAGAAACGATCCGACGGTCGCGCCGTAGTCGAACACGGAGTATTGATGCAGCGCCGAGTAGACGCCGGCCGGGATCGCGACAAGAATCGACGCCGCCAGCCCGGCCGACATCAAGACCAGGCTCATCGGCAGCCGTTCCGCCAACATCTGGCGCACGGGCAGCTTGTAATTGACCGACCATCCGAGATCGCCGTGCGCGACCTGCGCAAGCCACCGCCCGTAGCGCACGTACACGGGACGGTCGAGCCCGTAGAGATGCTTGAGCCGGACGATATCACCCGGCGTCACATCGGGATTATTGGCGAGCAAGAAGTCCACCGGATCGCCGGGCGCGATGCTCAGGATCACGAACAGCATGACCGAGATGCCGAGGAGTAGCGGCACCACGCCGGCCACCCGGCCGATCACGTAACGGCGCATGGACTACGGCTGCGCGTCGCCCCAGCGGGCCGCGATCGTCTGGGACGGAACGACGTAGCCGAAGTAGCGGCGAAAGTTCTCCAACGTTACGGCCTGCACCGTCTCGTCGGCGGCGGCCGTGCCGTCCTCCGCGACGACGACGTAATAGCCGAGCGAGAACGCATGTTGGACCGTCGTCTGCACACAGAGATTGGTGACGACGCCGGATGCGACCACGGTCTCGACGCCGCGCCGGCGCAGCAATTCGTCGAGCGCCGTTCCGGCGAACCCGTCATAGGAATGACGCACGATGCGGTGATCGCCCGAGCGGGGCGCGTCGAGCTCATCGTCGAGGGTCGCGCCCCACCCGCCGGTCGCGCAGAGGATCTCCTCGTGCATGCCCCGCGCCGCGTAGCGGGCCTGGTAGTTGGGCGCGTCGACGTCCCGGCCGTGCTCCATCGTCACGTAGCAGACGGGGACGCCGGCCCGGCGGGCCGCCGCGATCAGGCCGTTGATCACGGGAATGACGCGACGCAGCCGGGCGCCGCCCGATCCCCGCCGCGCCGCCCAGCCGCGGGCGTCGACAAAGTCGCGCTGGAGATCGATCGCGAGCAGGGCGCACCGTCGGGGAGACAGCACGTCGGCGAGAGTTGTCAGCACCGAAGTCATGGTGCCAGGCTTGAATTGACCGCGAACGCGGGCGCGACCTCGTTCAGGAACAGCTCGAGCTGGCGCCGCTGCTGCCAGGAGGTCAGCCGGATCGCGATCTCCTGCACGCCCGCCTCGAAGTACGCATGGAACTGCTCGATGCACTGCGCCGGGGTCCCCATCGCGGTCCAGGCTTCCACAAACGCCGGCGTGAAGTTGGCCGTGTAGTACGCATTGAGGAACCGCGTGCTCTCTTCGAGCGCGTGCTTGCGGTCGGGGTTGATATTAATGTTGTGATACAGGACGTTGCCGAGCGCGCCGGGATCGCGTCCCTCCTCGGCCGCCATGCCGCGGATGGTGTTCCATTGTTCGGCGAAGACGCGGGGAGCGATCTTGTTGGTCATCCATCCGTCCGCCAAATGCGCCACCCGCCGGAACGCGCGCTCCACGTTGCGGGCATCGATCGCCTGCCCGACCTTGTACGTCACGGTTGTGGGGTTGCTTGCGATCCAGATCGGCAGAGGCTTCTGCACCGGCTTCGGCTCGACCGTCACACCGTCGGTGTCGTAGAAGCGGCCGTGGTGGATCACCTGCTCCTCTGTAAACAGCCGGCGCAGCAGCACGATGCCCTCTTCGAGGCGGCCGATCCGCTCCTTCGAGGCGATGCCCATCGTCCGATGCTCGAGGGCCTGGGCCGCGCTCATCTCGTCGGCCCCGCCGAGACAGGCGATCAACAGCGCCCGTCCGTTCGAGAGGACGTCGAGACTGGCCCACTGCACCGCGAGCAGCACCGGATGCCGCTGGGGGAAGGACGCCATGCACGCCACGCCGAGCCGCGTGCGCCGCGTCCGGCCGGCGAGCGCCCCCAACAGCACCACCGACTCGACGCGCGGCTTCGCGAGGAGGCTGTCGCCGACCCAGATCGACTGGAATGCGCCGGACCGGTCGGCGGCTTCCCCGAGGTCCAGTAACTCGTCCGCCGTGACGGCGTCGAGCAGGACGCCGCGATTAGGCAAAGTCAGGCCAAATTGTCCCGTCATCGAGCCCTTTCCTTCACGCCGTGGGATTCACTGCCGGTGGCGCTAGATTCAACGCGCGTCCGGTGATACCCGCCGGGCGTCCCCGCGCTAGGCCACGCGCACCGCCGGGTTCCGCAGCACGCCGATCTCGTCGGCCCCGATCTCGATCAGATCGCCCGCCTCGCAGGCAAACTCGTCGGGCGGCACGATGCCGGTGCCGGTCAGCAGCACGGTCATCGCCGGCACGTCGTTGGACCGCTTGAGACAGGCGATAAGGTCGGCGAGCGGCCGGTGGAGGCGCGCGGTCGATACCTCGCCGCGAAACACCTCGCGCCCGCCGCGCGAGATCCGGCACCACAGCGTGAGGGCCCGCTGCACGGGCGCGTCGCTCACCAGTACGACCGGCCCGAGCGCGCAGCACGCCCGATAAATCTTGGCCTGCGGCAAATACAGCGGATTCTCGCCCTCGATGTCGCGGGCGCTCATGTCATTGCCGAGCGTGTAGCCGACGATCGCGCCGGCTCCGTCAAGCACCACGGCCAGTTCGGCCTCCGGCACCGTCCAGCGGGAGTCGGCGCGGACCCCGACCGCGGCGTTCGGGCCGACGCATCGCGAGGCGGTCGCCTTGAAGAACACCTCCGGCCGCTCCGCGTCGTAGACTTTATCGTAGATCCCGACGGTCGTGGTCTCGGCGAGGCGCGCCTCGCGGCTTCGCTCGTAGGTCACGCCGGCGGCCCATACTTCCGGCGCGGCCACGGGCGCCAGGAAGTGCGGACGTCCGGAATCGGGCGGGCGGTCGAGATCGCGGTACGCATGGACGCCGCCGCGACCCAGCATGCCGCGGGCGGCCTCCCTGATGCCGGCGCCGGTCCGCGCCGCTTCCTCGAGCAGCGCCTCGAGCGAGTCCACGGCCGCGCCGGCCGCCGTCGCGAGCAACCGGACGTCCGCCCCCTCGCACACTCCCAGGGACGGCCCCCGCCCCGGGATCCACACCCGGGCGAACCGCATCGCCGCGCCGCCCGCCGGCGTCATCCTGCAGCGGCCTCCTGCCCCGTCTCCGCAGGACCTCCGGCCGCTATCCAGCGGCCTCCTGCCACATGCGGCCGCGCGGAAACTCGTACGCGTCCAGCGACTCCGGCCGCATCGTCACGCTGAAACCCGGCCGGAGCGGCGGCATGTACCGTCCTCGCCGGATCACGACGGGATCGATGAAATGCTCGTGCAGGTGATCCACGTACTCGAGCACGCGGCGCTCGAGCGAGCCCGACACCGCGATGTAGTCGAACAGCGAGATGTGCTGTTCGTACTCGCACAGGCCGACCCCGCCGGCGTGCGGGCACACCGGGATCCCGAACTTCGCCGCCAGCAGAAGTACCGCCAGCATCTCGTTGACCCCGCCGAGCCGCGCCACGTCCGCCTGGCAGAACGCGATTGCGTTCGCCTGAAAGTACTGCTTGAACATCACCCGGTTGTGCACGTGCTCGCCGGTCGCCACCCCGACCGGCGCCACCGCCCGCGCGATCGCGGCGTGACCGAGGATGTCGTCGGGGCTCGTCGGCTCCTCGATCCACAACGGCCGGAAGCCGACGAGAGCGGCCATCCGCTCGATCGCCGTGGGGACGTCCCAGTACTGGTTCGCGTCCATCATCAACGCGCGGTCGGGTCCGATCTCCTCACGGATCAGGGCGGCGCGGCGCCGGTCGTCGTCGGGGTTGACGCCGACCTTCATCTTGATATGGGTCCAGCCCGCCGCGACCGCCTCCCGGCACAGGCGCCGGACCTTCTCGTCCGGGTAGCCGAGCCAGCCCGCGGAGGTCGTGTAGGCCGGAAATCCGTCGCGCCGCATCTCCGCCTCGCGGCCGGCGCGGCCCGCCTGCCGCCGCTGCAACAAGTCCAGCGCCTCGTCGGCCGTCAGCGCGTCGTTCATGTAGCGAAAGTCGATCGCGGCCACCAGCGCCTCGGGAGACAGATCGCTCAGCAGCTTCCAAAGGGGCTTCCCCTCCGCCTTCGCGTACAGGTCCCACATCGCGTTCACGACCGCGGCCGTCGCGAGGTGGATCGCGCCCTTTTCCGGCCCGATCCACCGGAGCTGGCTGTCTCCGGTGATCGTCCGGTAGAGCTGGCCCATGGCGCCGGTACACGATTCCAGGGTCCGGCCCCGGACCAGCGGCGCGAGCGCGCGAATCGCCGCGACGCAGACGTCGTTGCCGCGGCCGATCGTGAAGGTGAGGCCGTGGCCCTCGATCCCCGCGGGATGATCGGTCTTGAGCACCACGTAGGCGGCGGAGTAATCGGGGTCGGGGTTCATCGCGTCCGAGCCGTCGCGCGCGCGGGAGGTGGGAAACCGGACGTCGCGCACGACGACGTCGACGATCTTCGTGGGCATGGAGAACACTGCCGCGCCGCCCGGCGGGTTCCCTGCTCCCGCCCATCGGCGCACAAACGTACGTGCGGACGCAAGTGGACACGCCGGGCCGGGCCGCCGGAGGCGGCCCGGCCCGGGTCATCTATCGACTTGGCAATCGGTCGCGATCGCCGATTCGCGCGCCGTCCGGCCTAGGTCGGGTTGTTCATCGTCACGCGGGTCGTATCGACCGGCCTCGGCAGCGGTTCGCGGTCGATGCGCGCCCGCAGGCCGCGGATGTCGCGGTCGAGCGTATCGAGCCTGACGCGGATGTCCTCGAGCGGCTGCCGTTCCTCGTCATACGCTTTGGCCTTCACCCGGAGCATCTCGTCGCCCATCACGCGCATCGTCCGCTCGTACTGCTGCACACGGCGGTCGAGCGCGCCGTGGTCGAGCAGCGACGCGATCCAGGCGAGCACAAGTGCGGCCCCGGCGGCCACCATCAAGTCCTGAATCGTCAAAACGACGAATTGGTCCGCCGCTCCGGGCATGCGGAGACTCAGCGAACCCTGGAACGCCGACGGGTTCGCGAGAACGATCGCCGCGTCGAGGATCAACAGAATGGCAGTCAAAATGGCCTGCAGCATAGTTGCCGCCTCCCTTCGTGGCCATTTTGCCCAGCGCGGCCTTCACAGGAACGCCGGCGGCGCCGGCCGAACAGACGGCCCCGTGAGCATCTACCGCCGGTACGCGGAAGCCTACGCCAAAGCCGGTCAGGGACGGTTCAGCCTACAGCTCGTACCCTGGGTGGCGGCCGTGCTCGAACGCCACGGCAGCGGGACGCGCACGCTGGCGGACGTGGCATGCGGCGCGGGGGAGTTCGCGGTGGCGATGGCCCGAAAGGGGCTCGCCGTGACCGGGATCGACCAGTCGCCGGAGATGCTCGCGCTCGCGAGCGCGGCCGCCGATCGAAGCGGCGTCCGCATCACCTGGCTCGAGCAGGACATGCGCGAGCTGCGTCTTCCCGCGCCGGTGGATGCCGCGACCTGTCTCTACGACAGCCTCAACTTTTTGGTCGACGAGGGCGAACTTCGCCGGGCGATGAGCGCGGTCGCGGAGTCGCTCCGCCCCGGCGGACTCTTCCTCTTCGACATGGCAACGGTGCGCGGCCTGGCGACGCGATGGGGCAACCGGGTGTGGATCATCCAGGACTCCGACGACGCGTTCGAAGCCAACCAAAGTGAATTCGATTACGATTCCGGAATCGCCACCCTCCGCGTAAACGCCTTCCTGCACCGGCAGGGCGACCTCTACGAGCGGGTCAAGGAAGTGCACCGCGAACGGGGGTACCCGGTTCCCGCGATCGACGCGGCCCTGACGGGCGCCGCGTTCACCATCCTCGGGCGTTGGAGCAGCGAAACGTTCGACGAGGTGACGCCGGACGCGCAGCGGATCTTCTACGCCGCGCGGCGGCGGTAAGTCGCGCAGTCACCCCGGCGATGCCCGGCCGGCGGTGAGAGCCGCCACGACGGCGGATGTCGCCGCCATCGCCCGCGTACACGTCGACGCCTGGCGGTCAACGTACCGCGGCATCGTCCCGCAAGCATTTCTGGACGGGCTGTCCTATCGGGATCGTGAAGCACTCTGGCATCGCGTCCTCAACGGCCCGCCCGAACGCCACGGGGTGTTCGTGGCCGAGGCCGGCGCGCAGGGCATCGTCGGCTTTGCGGACGGCGCGCGGCCACAAACTCCGCACCTAGCGTACGAAGGCCGATTGTCCGCGATTTACATCGTCGAAGCATTTCAGGGGCGGGGCCTCGGGCGGGATCTGGTCCTGAACGTCGTGGCCTGGTTCGTCGAGCACGGCATCCGTTCAATGCTGGTGTGGGTGCTTGCGGATAACCCGGCATGCCGTTTCTACGAGGCGTTGGGAGGCACACGGATCGAGGTCACGCGAATCGAGATCGGCGGAGCGGGCCTCGAGGAAGTCGCGTACGGATGGGCCGACGTGACGAGGATCATGCGCCCCTCGCGATGAAGGCCGCTCAGCCTCGTCCCTCGAGCAGATCGGCCAAGGTCCGCGCGTCGCGCGCCATGGCGCCGCCGACGTGGTTGTTGAACATCGCGTAGAGTCTGTCCGCGCGCTCCGCCAGCCGCCGCGCGACGCCCGCCCACTGCCGCAGTTCCTCGCCGGAATAGGCGTAGTCGTAGCGCTGATCGGTCGACGCGCCCGCGCGGGCCCAGCCTTCGCGGTTTCGTCCGTGGAAGCGGATCACCGCGATCTTGGAGGTCACCGCCTCGACCGGCGGCATCAGCCACGGCAGGTCGGGCAGATCCACCATGACGTAGGCAAGTCCGAGCCGCGCCAGCTCGTCGAGCACCTCCGGGTGATGCGACCAGCTGCGGTGCCGGAATTCCACGGCGATCCGCCGCCCGGCGAGCTCCTCGCGCCAGCGCGCCATCTCGTCGACGACCGCCGGCGCGTAGCGCGTTCCGGGCGGCAGCTGGAACAGCACGTAGCCGAGCTTACCCGCGTCCCCGAGCGGCGCGAGAAATTCGCGGTACGCGTCCCAGCACGCGTTCCGAAACTCCTCCGGCACGTCGGGCAGCTTCACTTCGGCCGCGTCCCGGAGGCGCGCGGGCAGCAACCCGGCGAAGCCCGCGGGGAGCCGCTTGACCGCGGCGCCGTGCCCGGTGAACAGCCCGAACGCCTTCGCGTTCATGACGAACCCCGGCGGCGTCTCTTCCGCCCAGCGGCGACTGTAGGCCGGCGGCAGCAGCGCGAAGTACGATGCGTCGACCTCAACCGTGGGGAACCGGCCGGCGTAGTACCGCAGCCGGTCGGAGGCGCCGCGCACTCCCGACGGATAAAAATCGCTCTTCACGAACGACTTCTCCGCCCACGAGCACGTCCCGACGTAGATGCGGCCGCCCACCGGCGCTGCAGGGGCCGGCGGCAGCAGCGAGAGCTGGTCGACGTCCGGCATCATCGCGCAGGCCGCACGGGGCGGCGAAAGATTCCCGGAACGGCCGCGGCCTCCCGCGGGGCCGCGCCGGCGCGGACCGCCTCCAGCGACCGGAGGAGCGCCGCGACGTCGACGCCGAGATACCGCGGGGCGAACGCCTGCAGCTTGGCGCGCGCCTTCGCCAGCAGCACGTCCGCGCCGTGAGCGTTGCCCTTCTCCGCGTGATAGCAGCCGGCCGCCGCCTGAACGAGCCCATGGTAGAACGTGCGCTCGGGCGGGCGGCTCGCCCGCCACACGTCCTCCCAATACTCGTGCGCCTCGAAGAACAGCCCCGCGTCGAACAGCGCGGCGCCCCGGTGGACGTCCGCCGGAACGCCGGGAGCCGGCGGCTGCGCGACAAGACGCAGCGCGTCGGAGAGCCTCGTCGCCTGGCGGTAAAAGTAGGCGCCGTGGGAACGGTACGCCGGGGCCAGCGCGATGCCGCCCGATTCCTCGACGAACAGGCCGGTCTCGAGCAGCGCACGGCGGACCGCGTCCTGGTCCTCCCCACGCGGGGACAGCGCGGCGACGTCGCGCGCCAGCGCCTCGACCGGGACGGCGCCGCCGGTGCCGGTTCGGGCGTACGCGGCCATCGCGGAGGCGACGAGCGCGGCGTCGGGCTGGCGGAGCGATTCGAGCGCGATGGCGGAGAGCGCGTGCTTGAGCCGAACGTAGCTCAAGGCGCGGCGCGTCCGAACGTCCGGATGGTCTCCGTCAGCGCCTGCGCGGAAACGGCCGGCGCCGCGCACTCCGTCGCGGTGCACGCGTACGCGCGCGGCCCTTCACGCGTGCCGGCCGACCCGCGGCCGGCAACCATGAAATCGACGCCGGCCGCGGCGCCGGCGGTCACCACGGCCGGAAGCCGGCCCGCCTCGCCGCCGGCCGCCTCCGGATCGTAGGTCTGCACGACGAGTCCGTGGCGGTAGGTCCCCAACGCCGCCGCACGCAGCGCGAGGGTGTTGGGATGCGCGCGCGGCCCGACGATCACGACGTGCAGCGGCGGCGCGAGATGCGTTTCCAGCGCCAGGCCGAGCGTCGCGGTGAACAGCCCCTGCTCGACGCGGCCCGGCGCGCACGCCCGCAGCGCCCGCTCCGCCTCGGCGCGATACCGTTCGTCGCCCGTCAGCGCGGCGAGCCGCTCGAGCACCAGAACGGCCACGCCGTTGCCTGAGGGCGTGGGCGCGTCTTGGACGGGGACGTACGGCAGCCCGAGCCCGCCCGGCCTCGATTCCCGGCCTGTCGCCGCGACGTCGTAGAACGCGCCGGACGGCGCGCGAAACTCTTCGAGGACGTACTCCGCGGTCTCGGCTGCGAGACGAAGGAATCGCGGCTCGCCGGTATGCTCGAAGGCGTCGAGCAGCGCGCCCGCCAGCTGGACCTGATCGTCGAGGAGTCCGCCGATGCTCTCCGGCGCGCCGACGACGTGCCGGAAGCCGCGGCCGCCCGCCGTGTGCCCCGCCGCGTCGCGAAGGACGCGCTCGAGCGCCCGGAGCGCGTCGTCGGCCGCTCCGGCGAGGCCCGGCACGCGGGCGGCCGCAAAGAACGCCGAGATCATCATGCCGTTCCATCCGGCGTAGATCGTGCGGTCGACGAACGGCGCGGTCCGGCCGGCCCGCGCCGCGAGGAGGCGCTCCTGCGCCCGCGCCAGCAGTACCTGGACGTCGTCGGGCGGACGGTTGAGCAGCGCCGCGACGGCATCGGGGTCTTTGTCGAGATACAGCACGTGCCGCCGGGGATCGTGGGGCATCTCGCCGGGGCCGTCGAGATGGTACCGCAGCGCGGCCGCGGCGAGCTCGTCGGGGTTCAGCGCGGCCGCCGCCTCCTCGCGCGTCCACGTGTAGTAGTCGCCGTCGTCGTCGAGCGAGATGTCGGCGTCCTGGCTCGTGTAGAAGCCGCCCTCCGGTCTGTCCATGAGCGTGCCGCGCACGTAGGCGATGATGCCGGCGGCGGCGTCCCGAAACACCGGCCGGCCGGTCGCGCGGAACGCGCCGGCGTAGTTGGCCAGCAGGCCGGCGTTGTCGTACAGCATCTTCTCGAAGTGCGGGACGATCCACGCCGCGTCCACGGAGTACCGGTGGAACCCCCCGCCGAGCTGATCGTACACGCCGCCGCGCGCCATCTTCTCGAGCGTCCGCGCGGCGACCGAGAGCAGTTCGGGGTCGCCGGTGCGGTCGTGGCGCCGCAGCAGCAGCTCGATGGCGCTCGAGTGCGGAAACTTCGGCGCGCCCCCGAAGCCGCCGTGAACCGCGTCGAACTGCCGCGTGATATCGGCGACCGCGGCCGCGACCAGCGCCGGCGTCAGGACCTCGCCGGTGTCGCGGACGTCGCCGAGACGGTGCAGCGCCTGATGGAGCTCGCCGGCATAGCCGTGCGCTTGGTCCCGCCGCGTGCGGTAGAACTCCGCGACCGACCGGAGCACCTGTTTGAATCCGGGACGGCCGTGCGCGCCGTCGGGCGGGAAGTAGGTTCCGCCGAAGAAGACGTGGCCGTCCGGGGTCAAGAAGGCCGTGAGCGGCCACCCGCCCTGTCCCGTGATCGCGCTGACCGCGTTCTGATAGCGCACGTCCACGTCCGGGCGCTCGTCGCGGTCGACCTTCACGGCGACGAAATTGGCGTTGATGACCGCCGCGGTCTCGGGATCGTCGTACGACTCGCGATCGATCACGTGGCACCAGTGGCACCACACCGCCCCGATATCGAGGAGAATCGGCTTGTCCTCGGCGCGCGCGCGGTCGAACGCGGCGTCGCTCCACGGATACCAGTCGACGGGCTGGTGGGCGGCGGACACGAGGTAGGCGCTGCGGGCGCCGGTCAGACGGTTCGGCATGGGTCTTACTGAAGATTATACCGGGCCCCGCTGGCGCGGGACTAGCCCGGGGTATGCGCGGGCGTCGAAAAATACGGGAGGCGCTCACCGCCCCGGCGTCTCACCGTCTTCAGCTCTCGCCGCCGGTGCCTACCGCCTGCCAGCTGTTCTCCGGAGTTACCCCCGAAGTACGCTTGACCAGCTCTCGGCGTCCACGTGCGCGAGCGTTTGAGTCGGCTACTCTGGCCGGAGGGCTTGCGCCTCCAGCACTATTTGTAGCACGCGCGGTGCGCTCCCGCAATCGGGAAACTTCGTTCGCGCGAAATCGGGATAATGTGGACAACAACGTGTGGATAAGACGCGTCTGTCGCTTCGAGGCTACGTCTCGCTGCTCTTTTCGACGAAATTCAGGCGCAGCGTGGTCAACAGCGTCTCGGTGTCGCGCAGCGCCTGCCCCTCGAGCTGCGGCCGCATCGCCTCGAGCAGCCCCGAAAACGCGTCGATCGCGATTTTTGCATCCCCGAGATCTTTCTCGATCTTTCCGCTCCCTGGATTCGGGACGAGGCCCAGCCCCTGCCACGCTTTGGCGCCGAGCACGCCGAGCATCCAGACGAGGAGTTCCCGCGTCGAAATCGCCTCGAGCGGGACGGCCTGACGGCCGGCGTCTTGACCGGCCGTAGACGAGGTTTCCGATCCGGATTCTGCGGCCGTCGTGCCGTCCGGCCCGGCGTCCCGGCGCGGTGTCTCTTCGCTCACCGTTGCACCCTCAGGCGGCGAGGCGCTCGACGGCGCGGCACAATACCTGGGCGCCGCGCGCCGCATCCTCCCAAGACGTGTGTTCCTCGGGGGAATGGCTGATCCCCCGGTCGCTCGGCACGAAGATCATCCCGGCGGGCACCTGCGGGGAGAGGATTTTAGCGTCGTGGCCGGCCCAGCTCGGCATCGTCGCGATCGGCCACCCGAGATCGCCTGCGGCCTGCACAATCGACGCGCGCACGCCGGCGTCGAGCGGCAGGGGCGGTTCGGCCCGCCAATCGGACATTTCGAGACCAAGCCCGTAGCGGCCGGCACACGCCCGGCCGGCCTGCTCGACGGCGGCGCGCAGTCCCGCGAGCAAGGACGCCTCGGCGCTCCGGACCTCGACCGCCATCTCCGCCGCGCCGGGGATGACGTTGGTCGCGCCCGGCGCGACGGTGAGACGCCCGACGGTTGCAACAGCCCGCCCGTCCGTATCGCGGGCGAGTGCCCGCACCTCTGCCACGAGGTCGGCGGCCCCCCACAGCGCGTCACGGCGCGCGTCCATCGGCGTCGTGCCGGCGTGGTTCGCCTGTCCGCGGAACGTGAAGGCCGCGCGGGCTATGCCGACGATCGCCTCGACCGCGGCAAGTACTGCCTGGCGGGAGGCCAGGATCGGACCCTGTTCGATGTGGAGCTCGAGATAGGCGGCCATGGCGGGCGACAGCGGCGCGCGGGCAACCCCGGGATCGAACGCCCGCAGCAGGGCCGCGGCCGTCATGCCGTCGCGGGCGTGAATCGTCTCCGGCGCGGGCGCCCGGCCGACGACACCGAGCGACCCGAGGCAGCCGACGCCAAACGACGTCCCTTCTTCCTCGGCGAATCCGAGCAGCAGCAGCGGACGCGCAAGACGCGTGCCGGCGTCGCGCAGCGCCTGCGCCGCCTCGATCGCCGCGACCACGCCGAGCGCGCCGTCGAAGATTCCGCCGTTCGGCACGGTGTCGAGGTGCGATCCCGCCGCCACCGGCGGCAACCCCGCCTCCGCGCCCGGCACCAGCCCGTGAAGGTTGCCCCAGATATCCACGGCGGCCGCGGCGCCGGCCGCGCGCATCCACCCAGCGACGAGCCGGACGGCGGCCGCGTGCTCCGGCCGGTAGGACAGCCGCGTCACGCCGCCCTCGGGCGTCCGTCCGATCTGCGCCAGCTCTTCGAGGCGGCGGCGCAGACGGGCGCCGTCGATCGTCGCCGGCATCTCAGCGCGTCCGCGGATCCCAGATCTCGCGGATGCCGTCGCCGGCGACGTTCACCGCGAAGACGGTGATGGCGATCGCGATCCCCGGCCAGATCGACAGCCACGGGGCCTGCGTCAGGTACTGCTGGGCGGCGTTCAGCATCGAGCCCCACGACGGGGTCGGCGGCTGGGTCCCCAAGCCGAGGAAACTCAGCGTCGCCTCGGTCAGGATCGCGCCCGCGACGTTGAGCGAACCCTGCACGACGATCGGGGCGACGCTGTTGGGCAGAAGGTGCCGCCAGATGATCCGCCGGTCCGCCGCCCCCATCGCGCGCGCGGCCTGAATGTACTCGCGGCCGCGCTCGGAGAGCACCTGCGCCCGCATGATCCGCATGAACACCGGCATGAGCCCGGCCGCGATCGCGATCATCGCCTTGTTCAAGCCCGGACCCAGCACGGCGACCACGGTCAGCGCCAGGATCAAGTTCGGAATCGAGAGCATCGCGTCGGTCAACCGCATCAGCACGTTGTCGAGCCGGTCGCCGTAGAATCCGGCCGCGAGCCCGAGCGGCACGCCCGCGGAGATGCCGAGCCCCACCGAGACGAGGCCGGCCGCGAGGGAGGCGCGCGAGCCGAAGACGATGCGGCTCGCGACGTCGCGGCCCAGCTCGTCGGTGCCGAGCAGGTGGCGGCCGCCGGGCGGCTGGAGGTAGGCCGTGAAGTCGGTCTTGATCGGAGAGTACGGAGCGATCCACGGCGCCGCGGCAGCGATCACGACGACCAGCGCAAAGACGAGTAGGCCGGCCAACGCGAGCCGGTTGCGCGCAAACCGCCCGGCTAGGTGCCGCACCCCGCGCGTCGCAGGGGCGCGGGGGCGAATCGCCGGCAGGGCCCCGGCGACGGTGCTCACGTCCGGCCGCCCTCGAGCGTGATCCGCGGATCGATGACCGAGTAGAGGATATCGACCGCCAGGTTGACCGCGAGCACAGACAGCGCGCTGAACATCACGACGCCCTCGAGCATCGGATAGTCCCGCGAGTAGATCGACTCCACGGCGAGCCGCCCCATGCCGGGTACCGAAAAGATCGTCTCCGTGATGACGACGCCGCCGAGCAGCGTGCCGAGCTGGATGCCCATCACCGTGATCACGGGGATCACGGCGTTGCGCAGGGCGTGCCGCACCAGCACGGTCGCGGCGGCCAGTCCTTTGGCGTTCGCGGTGCGCACGAAGTCCGCGCTCAGAACCTCCAGCATGCTGCTGCGCAGCTGCCGCATCACGACCGCGGCCAGAATAATCCCCAGCACGAACGCCGGCATGATCAGCGTACGGAGGTTGCGGCCGAGATCTTGGGTCGGCGGCACGTAGCCCGACGCCGGCAGCCAGTGCAGATTGACCGCGAACAGGTAGATCAACATGATCCCGAGCCAGAAGTTCGGGATGCTGAGCCCGGTGAGCGCTGCGGCCGACGCCGCGTAGTCGGCGGCCGTGCGCCGGCGCCAGGCGGCCAGCACGCCGGCCGGGATCGCGATCGTCCACGCGATCACGAGGGCCATGCACGAGAGCTCGGCGGTCACCGGAATCTTCTGTGCCACCGTCGCGAGCACCGAGCGGTTGTCCTTGAACGAATGCCCGAAGTCTCCGTGCAGCATGCCGCCGATCCACCGCGCGTACTGGACGGGCAGCGGCCGGTCGAGGCCCATCTGATGGCGGAGGGCGACGAGCGCGTCCGGCGAGGCCTCCTCGCCGAGAAAGAGGCGCGCCGCGTCGCCCGGGATGAGGTTGATCAGCGTGAAGATGATCACGCTGACGAAGAACAGCACGGGGACCATCTGCAGAAGCCGGTGCGTGATGAAGCGGAGCATACGCGGTGGCGGCCGGGCGGCGCCTTCCGCCGCCGGCCGCGGGCCATCTAGGCGAGCCGGACCGCTCGGAGCCTCATCATACCGTCCGGCTGGTCGACGAAGCCGCGCACCCGGTCGGAGACGAGTTTGTATTCCTTCGAAGCCCACAGCCACACATACGGCATGTCGTCGGCAAGGATCTTTGTCGCTTCGCTGTACGCGCGCCGGCGCTGGTTCATGTCCTGCAGGAGCCTCGCGGCGTCCAGCAGTTCGTCGACCTTGGGATTGTCGTACCCCGAATCGTTGAACGACCCGAGGCCGGACTTGGTGATGAAGGGATAAATGTCAAAGTCCGGGTCGGGCCGCCCGCTCCAGCCGAGGATGCCGGCCTCGTGCTGGAGATGGTCGAGCACGCTGAGGAACGCCCCGAATTCGATGAGCTGAATCTTGGCCTGGATCCCGGCCTCCGACGCCATGGACTGCACCGCCTGTGCCACCGACTGGACGAACGGGATCGGCACGGTGAGCAGCGTGAACGTAAACCCATTCGGGTGCCCGGCCGCCTGAAGTTTTTCCTTGGCCAGCGGGATGTTGCGCGGTGGGATCTTCCAGGCCGGATCGTATGCCGGCGTACCCGGCGGAAAGAACGAGTAGATGGGGTCCGCCGCGCCCTGCAGCACCACGTTGGCAATAGCGTTTCGGTCGATCGTCGCGTTCAACGCCTGACGCAGCAGCTTGTTGTCGAACGGCGGCTTCGTCACGTTGAGCCAGATCCCGTTGTAGGCGAACGGCCCTTTCTCGATGAGGCGGAACCGGGCGCCGCTCTGCGCGGCCTCTTTCTTGAGCGACGGGATCTGCGGCAGCGGCGGCGCGTTGATGATGTCGGTGTCGCCCGACTTGAGGCTGGCGACCCGGGCGTTGTCGTCGACGATCGTCCGGTAGGTGATGCGGCCGAGATACGGCTGGCCCTTGACCCAATAGTCGGGATTCCGGTCGAGCGTAATGTGATCTTGGGGAATTTTCTCGACGAACCGGAACGGGCCGGTCCCTACCGGGTGAAGCGCGAAGTTGAGACCGTCCTTCTGCGCCGCGGCCGGCGAGACCATCATCCCGGCCCGGTCGGTCAGGACGTACATGAGCGGGCTGTACGGGCGCTCGAGCGTCACTCTGACGGTGTAGGCGTCGACCGCCTCCGCCCCGATCACCGGCCCGAGCTCGCTGCGCCGGGTCGAGGGAAACTTCGGATCGCGCATCCGGTCGAAATTGTACTTGACGGCCTGCGCGTTGAACGGCGTCCCGTCGTGGAACTTGACGCCCTGCTGCAGTTTGAACGTGTACGTCTTGCCGTCCGGGCTGACCGTCCACGACGTCGCCAACATCGGCACGATGCGGAGGTTTTCGTCCGTGTCGACGAGCTTGTCGTAGAGGTTCTGGTACACCTGGCGGTCCACGGCGGCCGTGGACCGGTGCGGGTCCATATTCGGCGGATCGGATTCGAGCGCGATCCGTATCCCGGAGCCGCCCGGGGCTGCGGACGCCGGAATCAGATCGGCGGCGGACAACGCGCCCGCGCCGAGCGACGCGGCGGCGCCCCACCGCAGCAGATCTCTTCTGGTTGGCCGTGCCGGGTCTGTCGAAGAAGGCACAAACATCCCCCCTCACGATTGGGCTCCGCCAATTTGGGCGGGGTACGCTTTTGCGGACCGGCGGGAAACTCCTCCACCCCACCCGGGTCTGCGCTACAGAAACGTGACCGCGGGTGCTCCGGTTCGCGGATCAGCCGACCGGGTGCGCCCTCGTGTGCGCCAGCTTGCCCCCCGCCATGAGGTAGTCGCGCTCGCGCCGGTTCAACGCGACGTTGACCGTGAAGGCGGCGCCCTTCGTCGCGTTGCGCACGGAGAGCTGCGATGCGCCCCCGTCGATCTGCGCGCGGAGGTCCGCGATCTCCAGCACGTCGCCCTGCGCGACCCGCTCGTAGTCCGCCGGATCTGCGAACGTCATCGGTAGAATGCCCCAGTTGATGAGGTTGGCCAGGTGGATCCGGGCGAACGCCTTGACGATCACGCCCGTGACCCCGAGGTACATGGGCGCGATCGCGGCGTGCTCGCGGCTGCTGCCCTGGCCGTAGTTGCGTCCGCCGACGATGAAGCCGCCGCCGCGCTCCTTCGCCCGGGCGACGAACGCGGGGTCCACGCGGTTGAACACGTAGTCCGCCAGTTTCGGGATGTTGGAGCGGAACCGGAGGATCTGCGAGCCCGCCGGCATGATGTGGTCGGTGCTGATGTCGTCGCCCAGCTTGATCAACACTTCCGCCCGCAGCGCCGCGGCCAGCGGCCCCTTGAGCGGGATCCCGACGATGTTGTCGCCCTTGATGACCCGGAGCGCCGGGGCTTCCGCTTCCGTCGCAGGGGGCACCAGGCTCGTATTGTCCTGGGGCAGACGGCGCGGCATCTCCTGGACCGGCGCGGCCATGCCGAGTGTGCGGGGATCCGTGATCACGCCTGCGACCGCGGACGCCGCGGCCACCTCGCTCGACGAGAGGTACACTTCGTCGTCCTTCTGCCCGGTCCGGCCTTTGAAGTTGCGGTTGATCGCGCGCAGCGACTTCATGCCCTTCGCCGGCACGTGGCCGATCCCGATGCACGCGCCGCAGGTCGCCGCCTCCACGTTCACGCCGGCGGCGATCATCTCGGTGAGCAGGCCTTCGCGCGCCAGCACCTCGAGGTCGAGCCGGCTGCTGGGGTGCACGAAGAACGTGACGTCGGGATGCACGCGGCGGCCCTTCACGATCTGCGCGACGGCTTTGAGGTCGGTGTAGGAGCCGTTGGTGCACGACCCGACCATCACTTGGTCGACCTTGATGCCGGCCGCCTGGCCGACCGGCACGACCTTGTCGGGGTTGCTCGGCATCGCGACAAGCGGCTCGATCGCGCCGAGATCCACCGCCATCGACTCATCGTACGCGGCGTCCGGATCGGGCAGCACCTCGCGCCACGCGTCGCCGCGGCCGATCGTGCGCAGGTAGTCCCGCGTCGCGCCGTCGGACGGGAACATCGAGGTTGTCGCGCCGAGCTCCGCGCCCATGTTGCAGATCGTGATGCGCTGCTGGACGTTGAGCGTCCGGATGCCGGGCCCCACGTATTCGAACACCTTGCCGAATCCGCCGCTGGCGGTGAGCCGGCGCAGCATCTCGAGGATCACGTCCTTGGCAGTCGACCAGGGCCGCAGCTGCCCGGTCAACTCCACGCGCACGACGGCCGGCATGTCGAGGAAGTAGGGTCCGCCGCCCATGGCCACGGCGACGTCCAGGCCGCCCGCCCCCATCGCGTAGACGCCCATGCCACCGATGTGCGGGGTATGGCTGTCCGCGCCGAGCGCCGTGTCCCCGGGGACGGCGAAATGCTCCTGCTGGATCTGATGTCCGATGCCGGCGCCGGGCTTGGCCCACCAAATGCCGTACTTGCGGGCGGCGGAGGCGAGGTAGACGTGGTCCTCGGTGTTCTCCTCGCTGACCTGGAGCACGTTGTGATCGCCGTAGCAGCACGCCACTTTGCAGCGGACCCGATGGAGCTGCATCGCCTCGAAGTGCATCATCGCGGCCGTGCCGGTGATGTCCTGGATGAGGATCTCGTCGATCCGGATGCCGATCTCTTCCCCCGGCACCATCCGGCCGTCCACCAGATGCGCGCCGAGAATCTTCCGCGTCACGTTGTCGCCCATGGCCCCGGCTCCTTGGTCCAGCCTCCCCTGCGGTCTCTGTTCCTATATATAGGCTATATGCCGGCGCTCTACCGCCGGAATTGGGCCGCCCGGATCAGGCTTCTCTTGCCGCGGCGATCGCGGCGCGGATGTTGGCCTCGGGCGTGTCGACGGGCATGACGCAGCCGGTGGTGACGATGTGGCCTCGCCCTCCGGTCTGCGCGATGGCGTCGCGGACCTCCGCCGCCACGTCGTCCGGCGTCCGCTTGGCCAGCGTGTTCCAGGCGTCGATGCCGCAGGCCAGGCACGCCGAGACGCGCCGGCGGGCGTCGGCGATCGTCGGGGTGGTCTCGCGCGCGTGCCAGTTGACGATCTGCACCGGGTAGTCATCGAACAGATCGAACATCACGTTCACGCCGTGGATGTGGAGCAAGACCAGCGCGGCGCCGGCTTCGTCCAGCATCCGGAGGTCGTAGGGCCGTCCGAATTCCTCGTACTCTTCGCGGGTGAGGAGATCGTGCGTCGCCATCTGGCTCGAGAAGAACACCCCGTCGGCGCCCGCCGCCAGCACGTTGCGGACGAACGCGATCTGGACGTCCGTGATGATCTCGAGCCCCTCGTGCAGGGCTTCGGGGTTCTCGCGAATGTACCGGACGGTGGCCTGCTCGCCCGCGATCGTGCGGGCGATACTGAGCGGGCTGAACACCGTCTCCAGCACGTGGACGTCGCGGCCGACCGCGTCGGCGACGAGGCGGATCGCGTGCGCCTCGCGGCCGTACACGCCGTGGCTTGTGTCGAGCCGCCGCAGTTTCCCCCAATCCGCCGCCTTCTTGATCGGACGGTCGCTGATCGTGCGCGTGCCTTCGCGGTTCGGCTTGTAACCGGCGCGGAGTCCCCAATCGTCGCCGTAGTAGCCGCTCGCCGGCGTGACCTTCAGGATGTCCGGGTCGTAGGCGCGATAGAAAGCGATGTGGGCCTCGGCGAGCCGCTCGGCCTTCTGATCCTGCTCCGGAAAATGGCGCCACAGCGCCGCCGGCACCTTGTCGGGACGCTTGCCGGCGATCGCCGAGTCGATCCGCTCGCGGTGCGTCACGCCTCCCCACCCCTTTGCCGAATGTGCCTTCCCGACGGGCCGCGCAGCATCGAGGCCACCGCGGCCACGCGGGCACGGTCCGCGTAGAACTCGCCCAACTGCTCCACCGGGATGTTGCCGCCGCTGAGGATCAGCACCACCGTCTTGCCGCGAAGCCGTTCCCCGAGGCGCAGGGCGGCCGCGGTGGAGGCCGCGCCGGCGCCTTCCGCGGTCTGGCGCACCGCTTCCCCGAGGAGCAAGACCGCGCGGCGCAGGTCCTCGTCGCTCACGAGTACGATCTCATCGAGCAGCCGGCTCAGAATCGACACCGGCAGCGCGAACGGGATACGCGTGGCGAGGCCCTCCGCGAACGTCTCCATACGGTCGAGCTGCACCATCCGGCGCTCCTTGAGGGTCCGGTAGACCGGCGGCGCGCCCTCCGCCTGGACGCCGATCACGCGGACGCGCGAAGAGAGCGTCTTGGCCGTGATGCAGTGTCCGCAGGCGCCGCTGCCGGCGCCGACCGGCGCGATGATGACGTCGGCCTCCGGCAGATCCTCCATCACTTCCAGGCTGAGGGTCCCGACGCCGGCGATCAGGAGCGGCTCGTTGGCGGAGTGGACGTACCGGTAGCCTTCCGCGGCCGCGGTTCGCTCGACCCATTCCCGGGACTCGTCGAAGTCCCGGCCGTGCAGCGCGACCTCGGCGCCGAGCGCGCGCATCGCCGCGACCTTGAGAGGATTCGCGCCTTCCGGCGCGCCGATGATCGCCGGCACGCCGAAGAGCCGCGCGGCGTACGCGATCGACTGCCCGTGGTTGCCGGTGCTCGCCGTGATGACGCCGCGCCGGCGCTCGTCCGCGGTGAGACGGCTCATGAGGTTGATCCCGCCCCGTACCTTGAACGCGCCCGTCGGCAGCACATTTTCGCACTTCACGTAGACCCGCGCGCCGAGAATGCGGTCGAGGGCCGGGGCGGGGACGAGCGGGGTCCGGTCCAGGTGCGGCGCGATCACCCGGCGCGCGACGAGGACGTCTTCGACCGTCGGGGTCGGACCGGCCCACAGGCTCTCGAGCGGGGTCGCCATGTGTGTAAGTTGGCCGCCGCGCGGGGCGGCCCCTTGGTGCCCGGACTACCCGTCCCGCGTCAAGGATGCAGGACTACCCGTCCCGCGCCAAAGATGCAGGACTACCCGCCGAACGGGAAGATCTGCGTCACGACCAGCGCCAGCGTCAGGACGATCATCAGGACCGTGGTCACCCACGCGATGACGTTGAAGGGTACCGAGTTGGTGTAGGCGCCCATCAGGCGCTTCTGGTTGACGAGCAGCAGCATGAACACGAGGATGAACGGCAGCAGGATGCCGTTCGCGACCTGCGACAGGAACAGGATCTGCAGCAGCGGGGCGTTGGGGAGCAGGACGATGATGCACGCCCCGACGATGAGCGCGATGTAGAGGCCGTAGAACACCGGGGCCTGGCGGATCGTCCGGTCGACGCCCGCCTCGAACCCGAGCGCCTCGCACACGTAGTGCGACGTCGCGAGCGGCAGCACCGACGCCGAGAACAGCGACGCGTTGATGAGCCCGAGCGCGAACAGTAACGTCGCGTACCGGCCGGCGAGCGGGGCAAGCGCAAGCGCCGCGTCCTTGACCGTCTCGACGTGGATGTGGTGCGCGAAGATCGTCGCGCCGCAGGCCACGATGATGAACCAGGCGACGATATCGGTCATCAACGAGCCGATGAACACGTCCGTCCGCGTGTACCCGTAGTCCTTGACCGTGATGCCCTTCTCAACGACGGTCGACTGCAGGTAGAACTGCATCCACGGCGCGATCGTGGTGCCGATCACGCCGACGAACATCAGGAGATACGCGGCCTGGAAGCTGAACGTGGGCACGACCGACGCGCGGAGCACGACGCCCCAGTCCGGCTTCGCGAGCACGCCCGAGATCACATAGGCGACGTAGAAGGCGCTCGCGCCGAGGAAGATGCGCTCCACCGACCGGTAGGTGCCGCGGACCACGAGCAGCCACACCGTGAGCGCGCCGATCGGCACGAACACGTACTTGGAGACGCCGAAGATCTCCCCGCCGGCGGCGAGCCCAGAGAACTCGGCGAGCGTATTGCCGAAGTCCGCCGCGAGCAGCACCAGCATGACCCAGACCGTGGTGCGGAGGCCGAACCGCTCCCGGATCAGGTCGGCGAGGCCCTTGCCGGTCACGGCGCCGAGGCGCGAGGCCATCTCCTGGATGACGTACAGCGCGATCGTCACCGGGATCATCGTCCACAAGAGCGCGTAGCCGAAATTGGCGCCGGCGAGCGAGTAGGTGGTAATGCCGCCGGCGTCGTTGTCGACGTTCTGGGTGATGATGCCGGGGCCCATGATGGCGAAGAACATCGCCAGCCGGGTCATCGCCGCGGCCCGGCCGGCCCGCCTCAGGATCGGAAGGGTGAATTTCACGCGGGCGGCTCGGGCCTGTCCGCCCCGCGCGGCGTGCCCGCGGACTCGCGCAACGCCTTGCGCCGAAGCAGGTCGACGCCGCCGCCGAGCTTCCGCGGGCCGTACGTCTCGACGAGAATGTCGATCAGGTGGTCCACCGTGACGATGCCGATGAGCCGTCCGCCCGGCTCGACGACCGGAACGGCCAGCAGGTCGTACTTGACCAGCGCGCCGGCGACGTCCTCGACGCTGGCGTCCGGCGGTACGTAGAAGACGTCGGTGCGCATGACCTGCGAGATCGGCGTTTCGGGCGGCGACACGATGAGCGACCTGATCGACAGCACGCCGACGAGCCGTTCCTGCACGTCGACGACGTAGAGGTAATAGATGGTCTCGTCGTCGGGCTTGGTCTCGCGGAGCCGCGCAAGCACCTGCTCGACCGTCATCGTCTCCGGCAGGGCGATGAACTCCGTCGTCATCTTGCCGGCGGCGGTCTCCGGCGGGTATTCCAGCAGGCGGCTGACCTCTTCGGCCTTTTCGTCCTCCATAAGCGAGATCAGCTCGTCCGCCCGGTGCTCCGGCAGCTCCCCGAGTACGTCCGCGGCTTCTTCCGGCGCCATCTCCTCGAGCACGTCCGCGGCCCGTTCGCTGGGCAGTTCCTGAATCACGGCGGTCTGGATGTCGGGCTCGGCCTCCTCGAGCACGTCGGCGGCGGTCTCGTCGCCCAGCGCGGTGATCATCTCGACCCGCTCGTCGCGGTCGAGCTCCTCGAGCAGATCCGCCAGGTCGGCCGGGTGAATGTCCTTCAATTTCTCGCGCGAGATGCTGAGCTTGAGGGGGGTCATCGTGCCGCCGAGGACGGCCACGAGGTTCCAGGGGATCATGCCCTGCGGCAGCGGGCGGCCGAGCCGCTCGAGGGCGCCGGCGACAAGCGGCTCGAGCCCCAGCCGCCGCAGGAGCGAGCGCGTGCCCACGTCCGCGCCGACGACGCGGAGCTCCGGGCCGACCTGCCGCAGCTCGATGTCGTTGACGCGCACGACCTTCAGGTCGTCGGTGTCCACGACCTGAGAGTCGAAGATATTGTCGCGCAGCAGCACTTCGTCGGGCTGAAGCGGCCGGGGCGTGAGGTGCCGCCGCTCGACGCGGAGCCGGACGCCCCCCGTGGAAAATTCGGCGACGGCTTCCCACGGGATGATCGCCACGCGGCTGCGATCCCCCGACAGCAGAATGCCGGTAATCTTCGGGAATTTCTCGGTGCCGTGGTAAATGACGAGGTCGGCGACGCGGTCGAACGCGTCGCCGGACGCGTCGTACACCGGCTTGCCGATGATCTGACTCAGGTACAGCATGGGCACACTCTCGGCAATGGGAGGCGGGCGGCCGCGGCAGACGCCGCGGCCCTCGACGTCCCGACGTGGTTCGGGCGTGCCGGAGTTCACTCCTCCACGTCGAAGTTAAAGAAATGGTTATGCCGGCACTCTCCCCGACCGCCGTCACCGCTCTCCGTGCCGCGCATGCCGCGGCGGCCGTGCACAGGCGCTTCTTCCGGCGGCTCGAGCGCGTCGAGTACAAGGGCCGCAACGACCCGGTCACCGAGGCCGACCGCGGCGCGGAGGACGCGATCGTCCGGGTCCTGCGCGAGGCGTATCCTGCCCACGCGATCCTCGGCGAGGAAGGCGGGCTGCGCGGACAGGCCGCCCGGACGTGGCTCGTCGATCCGCTCGACGGCACCTCGAACTACGCCCGCGGCATTCCGTGGTTTTGCGTCAGCATCGCACTGCGCGAGCAGGAGTCGGGCGTCGTACTCGGCGTGATCCTCAACCCGATCATCGGCGAAGTGTACGCGGCCGAGCGCGGCCTGGGGGCGTACACCGCATCGCTCGCCGACCTGCCGGCGGACGCGGCGGAGTGGGGCGACCTCGCCCGGTGGCGGCGGCTCCGCGTGTCGGCGGTTTCGGCGATGCGGGACGGCGGGTTCGCCACGGGTTTCCCCCACGACGTCAACGACACGGGCGTCAACATCGACCACTTCGTCAACATCCGGCTCGAGGCGTCGGTTGTCCGCGCCCTCGGGTCGGCCGCGATGGCGCTGGCGCAGGTCGCCGCGGGCTACCTCGAGGGGTACTGGGAGATCGGTCCCAAAGCGTGGGACTTCGGCGCGGGCATGCTGGTCGTGGAGGAAGCCGGCGGACGCATCAGCGACCTTCGGGGGCGTCCGCTTCCCGGGCCCGACGCCGGCCGGCTGCTGGCGACCAACGGCGTGATCCACGACGCGATGGTCGGGGTCCTCGCCCGCGGCAAGAGCGGACTCGACTGATTGCCGCGTCGTCGATGCGGCGATCGAATTGAGAATAGCTCTCCTCCCTTGACGTTCGAGGAGGCGGCCGCCTATGCGCGTGGTGCTCGACGTGGACGGGGTGCTGGCCGATTTTATTCTTGGGTTTACAACCCTGGCGAACCGGATGTTCGGGAGCCCGGTCTACACAACGCTGGAGCAAAAAGTCTGGGACGCATTTGACGGACTCACCGACGCGCAGCACGCGCGGGTGTGGGAGGCCGCGACGCAGAGCGCCACGTTCTGGCAGGAGCTGCCGCCGATCGCCTCGCCCGCGGAGTTCGCGCGATTGGCCGCCGCGGCGCCGGTCCACGATCTCTATTTCGTGACCAGCCGGGTCGGCGTGGGTGTCAAATCCCAGACCGAAACGTGGCTCCGGCGGGCCGGGGTGTCGACGCCGACCGTCATCCTGTCCGACGCCAAGGGCGAGATCGCCAAGGCCGTGCGGGCGGATGCCCTGTTGGACGACAAAGCCGGCAACGCCGTGTTCACTCAATACTACTCGCGCGCGACCGCCGTCTACCTAATGGATCGGCCCTACAATCAGTTTGATCCCGCCATCCTCGGCAGCAAGATCATTCGCGTGCGGACGCTGCATGAGTTCTTGGATCGCATCGGCGGCGACACGGGCTCAAACGGCGCTGAGCGCGAGGCCTAAGTTCGTGCGGCGTCAGGCGGCGATGTGCGCGTCGCGCGGCAGCGCGCTCAGCCGGTGCGCCCCCGCGCGGTCGACGTAGACGATCTCCTCGAGGCGGATCCCGAATTCGCCCGGGAGATAGACCCCCGGCTCGACCGAGAAGACAAACCCCTCATCGACCGGCATCGGATTCTCGTGCGTGACGCTCGGCGGCTCGTGCCCCGAGATGCCGAGCCCGTGGCCGACGCGATGGACGAAGTACGGCCCGAAGCCGCCGCGCTCGATGACGCCGCGCGCCGCCAGATCGACGTCCTTGAGCGGCACGCCCGGCTTGATCGCATCGATCGCGGCCCGCACCGCCTCGTCGACGATCGCGTGGACCTCGCGGTACCGCGCGGACGGCGCGCCGAGAGTCACGACGCGTGTGATATCCGAGGCATACCCGTCCAAACGGCCGCCGATATCGATGACCGCGGAGTCGCCCGCGGCGAGCCGCCGGTTCCCGGGGGTGTGGTGCGGAAACGCGCCGTTCGGCCCGGAGGCAATGACCGTGAACAGCACCTCTTGCGACCCGGATCGGCGAAAGGACGCGGCCGCCACCTCCGCGAGCTGCAGTTCCGAGACACCGGCCCGGCACGCGGCCCAGACGTCGCGGACCGCCTGATCGGCGTGCCGGGACGAGCGCTTAAGCGCCTCGATCTCGTCCGCGTCTTTGCGCATCCGCACCGGCGCGAGCACCTCCGAGCCGAGGGCCAAGCGGGCGTCGGGGTACGACGCCTGCAGCGCGAGCACGAAGTCGGCGCGCATGGCGTCGTCCACGCCGAGCCGGCCCGGAGACGACCCGCCCAGCCGGGCCCGGGCCGCGGCGAGCGCCGCATCCGGCCCCTCGGCGTCCGTGTAGGCGAACATCGGCGCCCGCACGTGCTGTTCCGCCTGTGCGGCGTTGAGACTCGGCACCACAAACGCCGCGGCGCCGCCGGTCACGAGCAGGTAGCACGGCCGCTCGTCCGCGTGCGGCGAGTACCCGAGCAGATACCGAAGATCGTCGCCCGGCGAGACCGCGAGGAGGTCCATGCGGCGGTCTCCCATGAGCCGCCTGACGCGGTCGAGCCGTCCGGTCAAATCCACGCGGACCACCTCCTCGTCGCTCGCGCTTCAACGGACCGGCCGCCTCCTCCTTGACAGACCCGGCCGCGCTAAGGTACATCCGAGACCGTGACGAGCAGGTCCCCGGCGTTGCCGAAAGAGAGCAGCGTCGCCCGCGCGCGCCGGGCGCGGCAGATCGCCGCGAGGCTGGCGAAGCGTTATCCCCGCGTCGAGATCCCGCTCCGCCACCGCAACCGGCTCGAACTGCTGATTGCGACGATTCTTTCCGCGCAGAGCACCGACGCGATGGTGAACCGCGTCACCCCGGCGCTCTTCGCGCGCTGGCGCACCGCCGCCGAGTACGCGGGCGCCCCGCCGAGCGAACTGGAAACGATGATCCACAGCACCGGGTTTTTTCACGCCAAGGCGCGCGCGATCCGGGGAATGGCGCGCGCGCTGCTCGAGCGCCACGGCGGCGAGGTGCCGGGGACGATGGAAGAGCTGGTGGCGCTGCCCGGCGTCGGCCGCAAGACGGCCAACGTCGTGCTCGGCGCGTCGGGCGTGCCCGGCATCGTCGTGGACACCCACGTCCTGCGGCTGTCCCGCCGGCTCGCGCTGACTGCGAACCATGATCCGGACAAGATTGAACAGGACGTCGGCGCCCTGCTGCCGCCGGAGGAATGGAGCGACTTCTCGCTGCGGCTGATCTACTTCGGCCGTGAGCTCTGCACCGCGGTCCGGCCGCGGTGCCCGGAGTGCCCTCTGCGCGACCTGTGTCCGTCCGCGCGCTACCTCGGGTCGCCGCCTTGGATGACGCGACGGCCAAGGGCCGTCGCTACCGCGGTCAACAGGAAGACGCGACGGCCGAGGGCCGCCGCCGCTGTCAACAGGAAGACGCGGGGGCCCGCGGGACCCTCGCGCGCGCGGGCCACTGCGACACCTCGGAGGACGGGACGATGAGCGGATTGCTCGCGGACAAGACGGCGATCGTGATGGGCGTCGCGAACCGGTGGAGCATCGCCTGGGCGATCGCGCGGGCATTTGCCCGCGAGAACGCGCGGCTCGTCTTCACGTTCCAGGGTGAGCGGCAGGAGAAAGACGTCCGCGAGCTGGCCGGGACGCTCGAGGGGGCCCGCGTACTGCCGTGCGACGTGACGCGGGACGACTCCCTCACGGCGCTGGCGCAGACGCTCGCCGCGGACGGGGTCGGCCTCGACGCCGTCGTGCACTCCATCGCCTTCGCCAACCGCGAGGACCTCGGCGGCGCGTTCGTGGACACCTCGCGCGCGGGCTTCGGCCTCGCGCTCGACGTGAGCGCGTACTCGTTCGTCGCGGTGGCGCACCACCTGCTGCCGGTGCTGCGGGCGGGGGCGAGTTTGATGACCCTCACCTACATCGGTTCGACGCGCGTGATGCCGAACTACAACGTCATGGGCGTCGCCAAGGCGGCGCTCGAGGCGAACGTGCGCTACCTCGCGTCCGACCTCGGTCCGCGCGGCTTCCGGGTGAACGCGATCTCCGCGGGGCCGATCAAGACCGCGTCGGCCCGCGCGATCCAGGGCTTCAGCCGGATCCTCGACGTGATGAAAGAACGCGCCCCGCTTCGCCGCAACACCGAGCCCGAGGAGGTCGCCGACGCCGCGGTGTTTCTGGCGAGTCCGCTGGCGCGCGGCATCACGGGCGAGGTGTTGTTCGTCGACAACGGCTACCACGCCACCGGGCTATAGCGGATAGGACGCGCACATCCGCGCGAGCGGACAGGCGCGGCAGCGCGGGCGCCTCGCCGTGCACACGGTGGCCCCGAGGTCCATCAACGCCTGGTTGAAGTCGTACGTCCGGCCGCGCGGGAGCAGCCGTTCGGCCAGCTCCCACAGCGCGCGGTCGCGCACCTGAGGGCCCTCGCCGACCCAGACGCGCCGCAGCACGCGGCGCACGTTCGTATCGAGGATCGCCGCGTCCTCGCCGAAGGCGAAACTGAGAACCGCGCCCGCGGTGTATGCGCCGATGCCCTTCAGGGCCAGCAGGCCGTCGCGGCTGCGCGGCAGCCGGCCGCCGTGCCGCCTGACGGCCGTGCGGGCGATCGACCGGAGCCGCAGCGGACGGACGTTGTAGCCGAGCGGATACCATGCCTCGCGGACTTCGCCCGCCGACGCCGCGGCCAGCGCGCCGAGCGACGGATAGCGGCGCAGCCACTCGCGGTATTTCGGAATCACACGGGCGACCTGGGTCTGCTGCAGCATCACCTCGGAGACCAGCACGCGATAGGGATCGCGGGTGCGGCGCCACGGTAGATCGCGTCCGTGGCGCCGGTACCAGGCGAGGAGCCGCCGCCGGAACGCGCGGCGGGCCGGGGCCGCGGCGGCGATGGGAAGCGCGCCCGCGGCGGCGCGAACGGAGGCGGCCGTCACGGGCGCGCGGTCACGCGCGCGAAATACACCGAGGCGCCGGCCGTGCTGGTGTGCGTCCACATGACGTCGAGCGCGCCGGCGTCGGACAGCACGCCGGGGAACGCGTTGCCGCCGTCGGCGGTGAGCCGCAGCACCGGCCCCCAGCCGTTCTTGAACCGCCGCGCGTAGATCTGCCCGTCGTGGGCGTCCCACGCGGTCCAGATCGTTCCGGTCGCGTCGGTCGCGACCGAGGGGTGGTACGCCGGCGTGGCGCCCGCCGACAGCGCGGCGGGCGGCCCCCAGGTCCCGCCCGTCCGGCGCGCATAGTCGATGATCGAGCCGCGGGCGTCGTGCTCCTCCCAGACGAGCGAGAGGCGGCCTTGTCCGTCGGCCGCGACGTCCGGATTGAACTGGTCATTCGACGTGCGCGAGACGCCCTCGGGCGCCGCCCACCCGGCCTGGTACTGCGCATACCGGACCGCGTAACCGCGGCCGTTGTACTGATACCACACCGCGTGCAGGCGCCCCGTGAAATCGGAGGCGAGCGCGGGGTTGATGGAGTCGGGCGGTCCGCTCGAGATGAGCGACGGGCGGGACCAGGCACGGCCGTCGTATCCGGTGTAGAGAATCTCGTAGATCGAGCCGTGCTTGGTCGGAACCGGCGGCGGGCCTTCGCGAATGCCGTACCAGACGACGTGGGGACGGCCCGCGCGGTCGAGCGCCACCGCGGGATAGCCGGCGTAGCTGCCTCCGGGCGAAATGCGGCGCTGCGACGCCGTCCACGCGCCGGCCACGCCGCCCCGCGCGGGCCGGGCCCACTCGCGATAGTAGACTTTGCCCACGCCGTCGTCGTACCGCGTCCAGACGACGTGCACGCGTCCGGACGAATCCGCGGCGAGCGCGGCGAGACGCGAGGCGACCGGCCCCTCGCTGGCCTGTCCGAGCGGCGACCAGTGCGCGCCGCCGTCGCGCGACGCGACGAGCAGGATCTGAGGCACGTCCGCCGCGCCGCCGGCGTACGCGGCCACGAGGGCGGCGGGGGTGCGCAGCATCTTGACCTCGTTATTGGAGGCCGTCGCATCGCTCGTCGCTCCGCGCGCGACCAGCACGGGCGGGCGGATGACGAACGACGGCGCCGCGCCGGCGGGCGCCGGACTGTGGGCCGCAAGCGTCATGAGGACCGGCAGGAGCGAAGCGAGAACGGCGGCGATCGCGGCGGACAAACGCACGGCACAGAGGATTGGCGTCTGCCGCGGCCCTTCCCTTCGCGCGAGCGAGGTGATCGGACGGCGCCGGTCAAATACCATGCTGATGAGGGAAGCTGGACAGGGACGCAGCGTCGTGCTGGCGCAGCGGGGCATGGTGGTCACCGACCACCCTCTCGCGTCGGCCGCCGGACTTCACGTCCTCGAGCAGGACGGCAACGCCGCCGACGCGGCGGTGTGCGTGTCCGGCATGCTCGGCGTCGTGTGCCCGATGATGAACGGGATCGGCGGCGACACGTTCGTCACGTATTATGACGCCGCATCCCGGGGGGTCACGACGCTGCTCGGCAGCGGCGCCGCGCCCAACGCGGCGACGCCGGCGTGGTTCGCGGCGCACGGGCACACCATGATGCCGCTGCGGGGCATGCTCTCCCCGTCGGTCCCGGGCGCCGTCGACGCGATGGCGGCCGCGCTCGCACGGTGGGGCAGCGGACGCTTCACCCTCGACCGCCTCCTCGCGCCGGCGATCCACTACGCGCAGTCGGGCTTTCCGGTGAGCGAGCGGCTGGCGTCGTGGTTCGCCGAGTCCGAAGAGCTGCTGCGGCGGTATCCTTCGTCGGCGCGCGTCTACCTGCCGCAGGGCCGGCCGCCGGCGGTGGGCGAGGTACTCGTCCAGCGCGACCTCGCGCGGTCGCTCGAGACGATCGCCGCGGAAGGCCCGCGCGCGCTGTACGAAGGCCCGCTCGCGGACCGCATCGCGGCCTACATGCGGGAGCACGGCGGCCTCGTGACCCACGCGGATCTCGCCGCGCACAGGTCGGAAATCGCCGAGCCCGTCGCGGTTCCGTACCGCGACCTCGTCGTGCACACGACTCCCCCGCCGTCTCAGGGCTTCGTGCTGCTCGAGATGCTCAACATTCTCGCCGGGGACGATCTCGGCGCGCTGCCGTGGGGCTCCGCCGAGGCCGTGCATCTCGCGGTCGAAGCGAAGAAGCTGGCCTTCGCGGACCGCCTCGCCTACGTTGGAGATCCGCGCTTCGTCGCCAATCCGCTCGACCGGCTGCTCGATCCGGCCTACGCGAAAGCGCGGCGCGCCGCGCTCAATCCGGGACGCGCCGTCGAAGCCGCCTCACCCGGCGCGCTTCCCGAGGCGGCCGGGGATACGACGGCGTTCGCGGTCGCGGACCGGCACGGCAACGTGGCTTCTTGGATCACGAGCATCTCGTCGAACTTCGGCTGCGGCGAGGTGGTGGAGGGCACGGGCATTCTATTGAACAACCGGGCCGGGCGGGGCTTCAGCCTGGTGCCGGACCACCCCAACCTGATCGCCCCGGGGAAACGCACGATGCACACGCTCATGGCATTCGTAGCGACGCGCGGAGGACGTCCGGTGCTGGCCTGGGCGACGCGCGGCGGGGACGCGCAGGCGCAGTGGGATTTGCAGGTGCTGATGAACATCACGGCCCACGGCCTGAAGGTTCAGGACGCGGTGGAGCGCCCGCGCTGGTTCAGCTTCCCGGCGACCGACCCGCAGACGGTCGACGCGCCCTACGAGCTGCGGATGGAGGGCGGCTTCCCCGCCGAGACTTACGAGGAGCTTCGGCGCCGGGGCCACCGCGTGCTCACGCCGCGGGCGGGCGTCGGCGGCGTACAGGCGATCCAGGTAGACGCGGAGCGCGGCGTGTACGCCGGCGGATCGGACCCCCGCGCCGACGGCTGCGCGATCGGCTACTAACACTACGGAGGCGGCCATGGCTGACGTCAGGCACGAACGCACCCTGATTCTCATCAAGCCGGACGGGGTGCAGCGCGCGCTGACCGGAGAGATACTGGCGCGGCTGGAGCGCGCGGGACTCAAGATCGTCGGGCTTCGGATGCTGCAGGCCGAGCGGGCGACGCTCGAGCGCCACTACCCGTCCGACGAGGAGTGGGTGCGGACGATCGGCGGCAAGACCAAGGAAGCCTTCGAGACCTACGGGTGGGACGTGCGCGCGCGCATGGGAACGGACGACGCGCTGGAGATCGGGCGGCGCGTCCGCGGATGGCTGATCGACTTCATGCTGACGACGCCGATCATCGCGGCCGTGTTCGAGGGCGTTCACGCGGTCAGCGTCACGCGGAAGCTCGTCGGCGCGACCCTTCCCGTCTTCGCGGCCCCCGGCACCATCCGCGGCGACTTCGCAACGGACGCGCCGACCGTCGCCAACGAAGCCCAGCGGCCCGTCCGTAACCTGATTCACGCCTCCGGCACCGTCGAGGAAGCCGCGCACGAAGTCGGCCTGTGGTTCGGACGGGGCGAGACCTTCGCCTACCCACGCGCCGACGAGGCCGCGATGTTCGGCCCCAACTCCCCTGGCGGGGACTAGCCTGCGATAGGCGCGGCGCCCTATTTCGTCTGCGCCGCCGCGAGCGCCGTCGCGACCGCGAGGCGCGTCGAGGCCTCGAGCAGCGCGGGCGATACCCGGTCCACCGTGTCGCGCGGCGTGTCGTAGTACTGATCGTCCGGCCGGAACAGGAACACGACCGGCACCCCGGCCTTCTCGAAATTGACGTGGTCGCTGCCGCCCTCGGCGCCGCGCACATCGACGCGGATACCCAGGTCCGCGGCAAGGCGCGCGGCGGTGCGCACAAGCGTGTCGTCGCCCCGGCCGGCGACGATCAGCCGCTCCCCGACGCCCTCCATGTCGAGATTGATCATGCCGATGATCCGGCCGCGCTCGAGGTGCTTGACGTACTCCGCGGATCCGTAGAGGCCGTCTTCCTCGGCGCCGAAGAACACGAACCGGACCGTGACGCCCAGCGGCACGTCCTTCAGCACCTCGGCGGTTTCGAGCGCCGTCGCGACCCCCGAGGTGTTGTCGTTGGCGCCCGGCGCGCCGGCCACGGTGTCGCGGTGCGCGCCCACGATGAGGATCTTGCCGGCGTCGCCTCCCGCGGCCGTGCCGGCCGGGGGCGCCTTGGTCCCGACGATGTTCCAGGTCGTGCGGCGCTCGTTGACCGTCTGGACGTCGAGGTGCGCGACGGTGCGGCCGCTCCGCACGCGGTCGAGAAGCTTCTGCCCCTCGGTTCCCGACAGCGACACAACCGGGATCCGGGCCGCCTGCCCCAGCGTGCCGGCGAAGTCGTTGGGCTGCGAATTGTAGACGATGAGGGCCGCGGCACCGGCGTCGGCGGCGTTCTCCGCCTTCTGCCGGAACATCAACTCTCCGCGCCGCACGAGGGCGATCTTGCCGCGCATCGCCGCGCCGGCGGGGGTCTGCCCGCCGAAATCGCCTGGACGCCCGAGCCCCGCGTCCGCCACTTCCGCGGTCAGTCCGCCGTCGGCGGTGGACGGCGAGTATTCCATCGCGCGCGGGTGCAGCGCCGGGCCGTCGGGGACGGTGAGCGCGATCCGGCGCACGCCGAAGTACGGGAACGTGAACGGCTGCCACTCGACGGCATAGCCGTCGCGCGTGAGCTGTGATGCGATGTACTCGCCCGATGAACGATCTTGGACAGAGCCGGCCGGATGCGGTCCGATCTTCTGGGAGAGCGCGAGCACGTGCTGGTAGGCGCGCTCGCCGGACACGCGGGCGACGGGCGTCTGCTGGGCGGCCGCCTGGGCCCGCGGCACGAACCAAAGCTGCGCCGCCTGTTCAAGCGCCGTACCCGGCGCTGCGGCTGTGAGCGCGGCGGCGACCGGCACGATGGCGGCAATTCCGGCCGCGCGCGAGATCTGCTTCATTCGCATTCCACCCACCTCGTCTGTGCGCTGCGTCGGGGGAGGCCGGCATCAGCCGGCCGTCGAACGACCTCAGTCTGTGAACCGCCGCGTTCTCGCCCAGTTGAGTTACGGCCACTTCGCGACCGACTTATCGCAGGGCGCGCTGCCGGCGCTCCTGCCGCTGTTTAAGAGCCAGTACCATCTATCCTACACGGACGTCGGCTTTGTGGTCCTCATGGCTAATATCAGCTCCTCGGTCATTCAACCCGCATTCGGGGTGCTGAGCGACCGGGTCCAGATGCGCTGGCTCATGCCGGCCGGAGCGCTCATTTCCGGAACCGGCATGATTCTGGCGGTCTCCGCCCACCATTTCGCGGTCATGATCGCCATGATTTTCTTGTGCGGCGTGGGGGTGGCCGCGTTTCACCCGGAAGGGTACAAGTTCGCCGGCCTTGCGAGCGGCGAACGGCGCGCCACGGGAATGTCCTATTTTTCCGCCGGCGGCAACGTCGGGTTCGGGTTCGGACCCGCCGCCGCGAGCATCGCGCTGCACCTCGCCGGTCCGCGGGGGCTGTTCTACCTGCCGGTGTTCAGCATCCCGGCGGCCGTGATCTTGTGGTTCGTCGCGTCGCCCCGGCGGCGAAGCCAGCTCGAAGCCGAATGGCACGAGACCTCGCGGACGGCCTCGTCGGATTCCCAGGCCCACCCGCCGGCCGGGGCCGCGGCGCCGGCGCGGTTCGGAGGCATGGCCGCGCGCACGATGTTGACCCTGCTCGTCAGCTTCGTGATCCTCCGCTCCTGGGTCTCGGTCGGCGAGTCCAGCTTCATTCCGTTGTACCTCACCGGCGTCCATCACCTGAACCCGACCTATGCCGGCCTCTTGATCAGCCTTTTTCTCGGCGCGGGATCGGTGGGCACGCTCCTCGGGGGCGTCGCCGCGGACCGCTGGGGCCGCCGGCGCATGCTGCTCGTCTCCATGCTCGTCCTGCCGCCGCTTTTGTGGCTGATGCCGCGCGCCGTGGGGCCCGTCGGGCTGATCGCCGCGCTGATTGCGGGGATGGCGGCGGTCAGCACCTTCGCCGTCGTCATGGTCATGGCGCAGTCCGTCATCCCGGGCCGGATCGGCCTCATTTCGGGACTGATCATCGGCTTCGCCGTCGGCACCGGCGGCATCGGCACGACGCTGCTCGGGGCCGTCGCGGATCGCTGGGGAGTGCTCCGCGCGCTGGATATCACAGCGCTGCTGCCGCTCGCCGCTTTCGCGATCGCCCTGTTTCTGCCGCCCGACCCGCCGGGTGTACGGAACCCGGACGTCGAATCGACGCGTACTTCGATGGGCGGCATACACGCCAATGTCGCCGGAGGACAGTGATGCGCAGTGAGATCGGGAAGAATGCACGGGTGGATCGCCGGCGGTTCCTGGGATACCTGATCGCCGGCGCACTCACCGCGGTGCGGCCGCCGCACGCCTGGGCCGCCGCCGCCAAGACGCCGCCCCCGCCGGGTTCGCCTCCGGACAAAGTCGGCACATCGGGGGTCACGGTCAAGCCGGACGATCCGGCGATCTCCGCCGGCTCGGTCGAGTTCCCCGGACTCGTCTCGACGCTCCAGGGATACCTTGCCACCCCGGCCGGGGGAGAGACGTACCCCGCCATCCTGCTACTGCACGACGCCAGCGGCTTGTCGGAGCATATGCGCGACGTGGCGCGCCGCTTCGCGAAGATCGGCTACGTCACCCTCGCGCCGGACCTCCTGTCGCGGTCCGGCGGCACGGCGAAGGCCGGCACGCCGGCGCAGGTCGGCGACGCGATGGCGAGGATCCTGATCCCGCAGTTCATCCAGGACGCCAACAGCGCCGTACGCTATCTCGAGACGCACCCGCTCGTCGCCAAGACGCGGGTGGGCATGATGGCGTTCGGTCTCGGCGGGGCTTTCTCGTGGTTCCTGCTGGCGGACAATTCAGACCTTCGGGCGGCCACGATTTGCTACGGCGGCGTGCCGAACCTCCAACTGGTGCCCCGCATCAGCACGTCGGTCCTCGCCATTTACGGCGACGGGGACGGCCACGACGCGGACGACCTCAAAGACCTCGACGCGGCGATGAAAAAATCCGGCGAGCCGTGGACGTACAAGATTGAGCCGAAGGCCGGGCGCGGCTTCTTCGACGACACGCGGCGGGCCTATACGCCGGAGGCCGCGAAGGACGCCTGGAAGATGTCGCTCGACTGGTACGGGAGCCACCTGACCGCCTGACGCCGACCCCGGCGCAGGACTACCGGCGCCCTGCGCCTGATGATATGATTCGTCGAGCGACGTGATCGAGCCGACTCCCCCGCCCATCTGGTTGTTCCGCGCCTTCGCCGTGACGACGGCCGTCGCGGCGTATTTGCTCGTGCTGCTCGGCGGTCTCGTGCGGATCACCGGCGCGGGTCTCGCCTGTCCCGACTGGCCGCTCTGCCACGGCCGCCTCGTTCCGCCGCTCGAGGGGCTGGTGCTGATCGAGTACGGCCACCGGCTGCTCGCCGCGTCCGTGAGCGTGCTCGTGCTGCTGACCGCGGTGCTGGCGTGGCGCGTGCGGCGGGCGGTACCGGGAAGCGGGCGTCTCGCGCTGACCGTCCTGGTGCTGGTCGCCGTACAGATCGTGCTCGGCGGCCTGACCGTCAAGTGGCGGCTCACGCCGGGCCTCGTGGCCACCCATCTCGGCGTGGCGATGCTGTTCCTTGCGGGGCTGCTCGCCCAGGCATCCAACGCGCTGCGCCCCACCGGCGCCTCCGCACCGGCCGGATTCCGCCGGCTGGCGCTCGGCGCCGCGGCGGCGACCTTTGTGATGATCTTGATCGGCGGCTACGTCGGCTCGAGCGGCGCCGCGCTGGCATGCCCGAGCCTGCCGTTCTGCCGGGGGGGCGTCGTGCTACCGCCCGACGCCCCCTCGCAGATCCACATGCTGCACCGATTCTGGGCGCTCGTCGTGACCGCGCTCGTGGTCTGGACCGCCGTCGCGGCGACGCGGCTGCGCGTCCGCCGCCTGGTGGTCGCGGCGCATCTCGCGCTGCTGTGCGTCGTGCTGCAGATCGCCGCCGGGGTGCTGAACGTCGCGACGCGGCTCGCGCCGGCCGTGCAGAGCGTACACCTCGGGCTCGCGGCCGCGCTGTTCGCGGCGCTCGTCGTCGCCACGGCGCTCGCCGGGCCGGCACCGGAGCCCGCGGCCGCCGCGTCCCGCCGCTCCCACTCGCCGGCCGGCGCGCGGCGGCCAATGCCGACGATCGCCGGCGGGTCCATCGACGAACCGATCGCCGCCGATGCGCTCGGCTGGGCTGAAGAAGAGAACCGGACCCCCCTTGCGCGGGCGGCCGCCACGGCGCGCGACTACCTCGCATTGATGAAGCCGCGGATCATCCTGCTGCTGCTGATCACGACGATCACGACCATGATCGTCGCCTCGCCGCACCATCTGCCGCTCGCGGCGCTCATCCTGACGGTGCTCGGCGGGACCCTCGCGGCGGGGTCCGCGAACGCATTCAACATGTACGTCGACCGGGATATCGACGCCATCATGCGCCGGACGTGCCTGCGCCCGGTGCCGGCCGGCCGCGTCCGCCCGTCGCAGGCGGTGACCTTCGGGGTGGTCACCGGCTGCCTCTCGATGGCGGTAATGGCGTTCGGCGTGAACCTGCTCGCGGCCGCGCTGTCCACGGCCGGCATCTTGTTCTACGTGGGCGTGTACACCCTGTGGCTCAAGCGCGCGACTCCGCAGAACATCGTGATTGGCGGCGCCGCGGGCGCCGTCCCGCCGCTGGTCGGCTGGGCCGCGGCGACGGGCCGCATCGAGGCGCCGGCCGTGGCGCTCTTCGCCATCGTATTTCTGTGGACGCCGCCGCACTTCTGGGCACTGGCGCTCGGCAAGGCCGACGACTACCGCGCGGCCGGGGTGCCGATGCTGCCGGTGGTGCGGGGAGACGCGGAGACGCGCCGGCAGATCTTCGTCTACTCGCTCGTCCTGGCCGCCGCCACCCTCGCGCTCTACGTGCCGCTCCACGCGCTCGGACCGGCCTACGCCATTGCCGCCGTCGCGCTCGACGCGGTCTTCGTGGGCCTGGCGTGGGCCGTCCTGGCCCTCCGCCGGCCCGGCCTCGAGATGGCGCTCTTCGGGTACTCGATCTTGTACCTCGGTCTGCTCTTCACCGCGATGGTGATCGACCGGCTCGTCTAAGCGCCGCAGGACGCCGCCGCCCCTGGGCTTTATCAAAAATTTACACCCGCCCGATAGGGTGGGGTTGATCGCTGACGCACCGCGGAGGATACCCATGCGGACATTGCTAGTGGTCTCGTCGTGCGTGGCTGTTCTGACGGCGGGGATGCTGGGCCTTCATGCGCTCCCCGGCCTCGCGGCGGCGAACGCCCCCGACCTCGCCGGCGGCGGTCCCTGGTTCAATACGGACGGGCGGCCGGTGACGATCGCGTCGCTGCGCGGCAAAGTCGTCGGCGTGGAAATGTGGACGGCCGGCTGCGAAAACTGTCTGAACGTCCTGCCCTACATGAAGCAGTGGTACGCGAAGTATCACGGGCAGGGGTTCGTGCTCGTCGGCGTGCACACGCCCGAGTTCGCTCACGAAGGCAAGGTCGAGTACGTGCGCGCGGCAATCGCGCGCCTCGGCATCACGTACCCGGTCGTCATGGACAACGACTACCGCATCTGGAACGCCTACCACAACGCCTACTGGCCGGCCTTGTACCTCGTCGACAAGCACGGGCAGATCCGGTACACGCACGTCGGCGAAGGCGAGTATGACGTGACGGAGCGGCAGATCGCCGCCCTGCTGAGCGAGAAAATCTAAGTTGGCCACGCCGGGTCGACGCCGGCAACGTGAAACGTCCACGGGCGCCTTGGGGAAAATCAATTGACGGCACGGCCATGCCGGTAACGGAGGGCCCCAACCGTGGAGTATGTTCTTGGTCTCTTTCCCGACGAAGCGACGGCAGAGCGGGCGGCCGGCGTCCTACGGAGCCTCGGTCTGCGTGACGACGACTACCGTGTGAAAACCTACGCCGCGGCGCCCCGCGGCATCAGAGGGTGGGGCGAGTGGCTGTTCGATGCGGCCGGGCCGCGACCGGAAATGGAAGCGGAGGGCCCTCCGCCGGACGACGTATATTGGTACGAAGATCGGATTCGGGCCGGCGAAGCGCTGGTGGCTGTTCGGGTTGAAGACCGCGAAGGCTCTGAGATTTGGCGCGCCATGCGGCGCGCTGGCGGCCACGACGTCCGCCGGTATTGGACGCGGTTTACCGGCAGATACAACGCGAAGACGGCCTGATCGCGCCCCCACGTAGCCAAGCCGGCCGCGCCTGCGACGATCCGCCGCCCCGGCGGCGGTGAGGGGTTCCCCGCAGGGCGGCGAATCTTTCCGTCACGATGGTTCCATCCTCGCGTCCGCGCGCACCCGGGGTCGTGCGCGCGCGGACCACGCCCTCAGGACGCGCCGCCGCCCGCCCCTTCCCGGCAGGCCGCGCGGACTCTGTGGCGCCGGACGTTGTGCGCGCCGCCCGCGAGGTCGCGGAGCGCCTCGCGCAGGAGCGGGCCGAGGCCGTGGCGCTCGTCGGGAGCCGCGTGCGCGGCGACGCCCACGACCATTCGGACCTCGACCTGATCGCGCTCGGCCGCGGACCCGTCCGCCGGCTCGAGATCCACGAACCCTTTGTCGTCTCGGTGCAGTGGCGGACCGCGGCGCAGGTCCGCGACGGCTTCTCGGACCTGGCCGACCTCAGCACGATCCCGGGCTGGCGGCGCGCCGTGATCGTCCACGATCCGAAGAAACAGGCCGCCGGCTTGAAGCGTGAGGCGCTCGCGTGGGCGTGGGACGCGCTAGGCGCCCGGCCCGACGCGTGGGTAGCCGAGCAGATTACCGACTACGCCGAAGAAGTCTTCAAGCTGGTGGGCAGCCTGCGGGCCAGCCGTTACAGCGCGGCCGCGGTCCAGCGCGCGGTGCTCGCCCTCCGCCTGCCTCGCGTGCTGGCCGTGCACCGCCGCACATTGTACGACGGTGATTCGCAGTTGTACGAGGCGATCGTCGCCGGCATGGGCGAGCCGTGGCGCCGCGCCCACCGCCGCGCGCTGGGCGTTCAGGCGGAGACGCTGGAGCAGACCTGCGGCGCGGCGCTCGAGTTGTACGCGCTCGCCGCGGAGGAGACGAAGCAGCTGCTTGACGAGCGGGAGTTCGCCGTCGTGCGGGGCGCCTGCGCGGCGGCCGGGTTCCCGATCGGCAGGCGCCCGGCCGCGCGCGAGGCGGTCAAACCGCGGCGCTAACGCGCCGCTGCGTCGAGCCTACCAGCCCCCGTTGCCGTACCCGCTGTTGCTGGGCTTCGGCTGTCCGGACCCTCCGGCAGCCCCCGGCTTGAGGTCGACCTTCGCTACCCACCACTTCCCGGCGACGCCCTGGCCGTTGGCCTGGTGCGGCGCGCTGTCGCCCGAGTACACGTAGAGCAGGTGTCCGTTGTAGCTCACCTGCGAGCCGTTCGCCGTCGTGACGAGCGCAAGCTTGCCGGGAAGCGGCTCCCCGGTCGCCGGCGCCGACGTGCTGAGGAGCGGCGGCCAGATCTTCGCGCAGCCGTCCGTGCACGAACTTGTCGTCGGCGTGTCGCTCGCCACGTAATACAGCGTCATGCCCTTGGCGTCGGTCAGGACCTTCGTCGACACTCCCTTGACCATGATCGCCGCGGTGTCCACCGTGTTCGCGGCGCCGAACGCGGCCGGGCCGATTGCCGCCGCGAGCAGCACGAGGCCCGCCACGGCCGCCAGCACTGCGGTCGTCCGTCGCTCCATCGGCTCCCACCTCCCAGAGATTCGCCCCTACCGCACCCAGGATGCGCCTGCCGCATCACGGATCTGTCAGCGGCTCGTAACGTCGATGCAACGAGGCGGCGGAAGGTCGGCGCGAGAACGGACAGACGGGCGAACGGAAAGATGAAAGCCACAAAGAATTGGCTCCTCGGGTAGGATTCGAACCTACAACCCTCCGGTTAACAGCCGGATGCTCTACCATTGAGCTACCGAGGAGCGCCGACCCTGTGATTGTAGGAACGGCCGGAGCGCGTGTCAATAACATGTACTGGTCCAGTAGATCCGAAAGACTTTGCCTCCTCATGAGCGTGTGGCAGGCTGCGCCGCCTTCCAGCGGCGGATGTACTCGTTCGGAGTCAGGTAGCCGAGCGCCTGGTGCGGCCGGACGTTGTTATAGGTCTC
>DATGFS010000038.1 GCA_035308905.1 bacterium
GGATCCGTCGGGTGCCGCGCACCAGGCTCTGGTGAATCTGCATGGGGCCAGTATAGCCATGGCCCAGCGGTTGATAGCGCCGAGTCCGTCGCGACACCCTTCAACGAGGGTCTTTCGGATCTATCTGAACCTGTACAGGCGCGGGGCTATCGCGCGGCCGCGCGCACCTCGCCGAGGGCCTCGCGCGCGGCGGCCACGGTCCGACCGACGTGGTCGGCCGTGTGGGCCGTGGACACGAGCCAGCGGCCGCTCGGCAGCACGCGAACGCCGCGCCTGCGCATCGCCGCGGCGAACACCTCGTACGCGGCGGCGCCCGCCGTCCGCGCGGTGGGCGCGTCCGCGATGCACGTCCGATCGGTGATCCACATTTGGAACACGGGCCCCGGGCCCTGCGTGAGCACCGGCACGCCGTGCTCGGCGCCCGCCTCCCGCAGGCCCGCCATGAGGGTCTGCGCGGTCGCGGTGAGGCCCGCGTACGGTGCGCCGCCGTCCGCGGCGAGCGCGTCGAGCGTCGCCCGGGCCGCCGCCATCGCCGGCGGGTTTCCATTATATGTCCCGCCGTGCAGGGTACCGCCGCGAGACAGCACCGCCATCAGGTCGCGCCGGCCGCCCACGACGCTCAGCGGGAATCCGTTCCCGACCGCCTTCCCAAAGACCGTGAGATCGGGTGTGACGCCGAGCAGAGACTGCGCGCCGCCGAGCGCCACGCGGAAGCCCGTGATGACCTCGTCGAAGATCAGCACCGTCCCGTCGCGGGTGCACCACTCACGGATCGCCGCCAGCAAGCCGGGGGCGGGCGGAATGACGCCGGTGTTGCACAGAATAGGCTCGAGGATCACCGCGGCGATCTGGCCGCGGTACCGCGCCGCGGCGTCACGAACCGCGGCGACGTCGTTCCACGGCAGCACGAGCAGCTCCCGAACCGCCGACGGCGGCTGCCCCGCGCTGCCGGGGCGCGCCGGGGCGATCGGCTCGTCGGTGTCCGAGCGGTCAGCGACGTGAATCGCGTCGAACCAGCCGTGATAGTGGCCGTCGAAGCGCACGACCGGCCAGCGGCCGGTCGCGGCGCGGGCGATCCGCAGCGCCGCGTGCGCCGCCTCGGATCCCGAAGACGTGCAGCGGATGACCTCCACCGAGGCCACCGCCCCGCTGATCCGCTCGGCGACCTCCGCTTCGAGCGGATGCTGCCCGGCGAACACCAGCCCCTCGCGCACGGCGCCGGCGATCGCCTCCGTCACGCGCGGATCGGCATGGCCGAGAATCACCGCGCCCATGCCGAGGACGTAGTCGATGTGCCAGCGTCCGTCGGCGTCCTGGACTTCGGCCCCCCGGCCCCGCGTCACAACGAAGGGCGCGGGGCGCTCGGCGAGCCGAATGTTGCTGTTGACGCCACCGGCGAGGTGGCGCCGGGCCCGTGTCATGTACTCTTCCGACCGGTCGGGCCGCTCCATACGGCGCTCCTTCCATCCGGCGGCGCCCGGCGCCTGCGTTCGCGCGGAGGACTGCCCCGGTCGCGCCCCGTATGTCAGCCGCATGACACCCTCACGGCTCGGCGTGGGCATCCACGGCGCGGGAAACGTGAGCACCCAGTACATCGAGGCGTTCACGCGCAACCCCCACACCGAGATCCGGATGATCACGAGCCGGACGGCGGATCAGGCCCGGCGCCGGGCGGCGCAGTACGGCTTGGCGTGCGACGCCGGCGACCGGCTCGACGCGCTGCTCGAGCGCGACGACGTGCACATCGTCGCGATCTGCACGCCGAATCACCTCCACGCGGAGGAGGCGATCCGCGCGGCCCGCGCCGGCAAGCACCTCGTCGTGGAGAAGCCGATCGCGCTCACGCTGCCGGAGCTGCGCGCGCTGGTGAGCAAGGTCGAGGAACACCGCGTCAAGGCCACGGTGGGCTTCGTACTGCGGTGGAACCCCCTCGTCCGGATGGCGCGCCGGCTCGTGCACGACCGCGCGCTTGGCGACCTCATGCTCGTCGAGGCGGACTACATTCACCGCGTCGACCCCGCGCGGCCCGGCTGGGAGTGGAAGGGCCGCGCGGCGACGAGCGGCGGCACGCTCATGATGGGCGGCTGCCACGCGGTCGACGTGCTGCGGTTCTGCGCCGGCGAGATCGAGAGCGTCTCCGCCTACGCGACGCAGGTCGCCCGCCGGGACTTCGACTACCCGCCGACGATCACGGCGTCCCTCCGCTTCGCCAACGGGGCCGTCGGCAAGGTCAGCGTGACGTTCGAGGCGTTCAGCCCGTACCTGTTCAACCTCAGCCTCTACGGCAGCCGCGGCACCCTCCGGAACAACCGCCTGTTCGCGGCCGCCCTCGACGGACAGACCGATTACGTGACGATTCCGACCGTGCTGCCCGACAGTGCCGACGTGGCCCACCATCCGTTCCAGGCGGAGGTGGACGACCTCGTGGCCGCGATCCTGGAGGACCGGCCGCCGCTGGCCGCGCTCGCGGACGCCGCCCGCAGCCACGAAGTCTGCCTCGCGATCGACCGCGCCTGGACGGAGGAGCGCCGGGTCGCGCTGCCGCTGCCGCCGGAGTAGACGCGACTTAGCGGTTGTGGCGGCGGGGATCGAGGAGATCCCGAAGCCCGTCGCCGACGAGGTTCAGCGAGAACACCAGCACGAAGATGGCCGTCCCGGGAAAGAACGCGTACCACGGCGCCTGGAACAGGAAGTTGCGCGCGCTCGCCAGCATGACGCCCCACTCCGGGGTCGGCGGCTGCGCGCCGAGCCCCAGGAAGCTGAACGACGCCTCGTACAGCACCGCGTACGCGAACCCCAGCGAGACCAGCACCACCAGCGGCCCGATCAGGTTCGGCAGCAGCGTCCGCACGATGATGTAGGGCACCGGCGCGCCGATCGCGTGGGCCGCCACCACGTACTCGCGCTCCCGCTCCGCGATGATCGCCGACCGGGCCACCCGCGCGAAGTTCGGCAGCGACGCGATCGCAATGGCGAGCACCACGCTCGGCTCGCCTGGGCGGAGCACGGCGACGATCGCGATGCCGAGCAGCAGCACCGGAAACGAGAAGAGCACGTCGATGACCCGGCCGGCCAGGCTGTCGTAGGCGCCGCCGAAGTAGCCCGTCGTGAGGCCGAGGGCGCTGCCGGCGACTGCCGCGAGCAGCACCGAGACGCTGCTGGCGAGGAGGGTCAGCCGGGCTCCGAAGAGCAGCCGGCTGAGGACGTCCCGGCCGAACTCGTCCGTGCCGAGCGGGTGCGCGGCCGACGGCGCCGCGAGTGTCGTCTCCATGTGCTGCGCGTCCGGCGGGTATCCGGCGAGGAGGCCGGCGCCGAGCGCCGCGAGGCACAGTGCGACCACCGCGCCGAGGCCGAACGTCAGACTCCAGCGCTTCGTGAGCCAGCGCAGGGCCCGGGCGGGCTGCCTCACTGCGAGAGGGTCGCCCGGCCCAGGCGCACGCGCGGGTCGAGCACCGGGTAGAGCAGGTCCACGATCAGGTTGACCAGTACGAACGCCGTGGCGATCAGCAGGATGATCCCCGTGGCCACCTGGTAGTCCCGGTTGAGGATCGCGTTCAGCACGAGGCGCCCGATGCCCGGCAGCGCGAAGACCGATTCGGTGATCACGGTGCCGCCGAGCAGGTAGCCCATCTGCACCCCGAGGACGGTCACGAACGGGATCAGGGCGTTGCGCATCGCGTGGCGCACCAGGACGACCGGCTCGGTCAACCCCTTCGCCCGCGCGGTGCGGGTGAAGTCCGCCCCGAGCACCTCGAGCATGCTGGCGCGGAGATACCGCATGAACTGCGTCGAGGCGAAGGTGCCGAGCGCGATCGCCGGGAGGATCATACTGCGGAGGTTCGGGACGAGGCCGCTCGCGAGCGGGGTGAAGCCGCCCGCGGGCAGCCATCGGAGATACACGCTGAACACATAGATCAGCATGATGCCGAGCCAGAACCCGGGGATGGACAGCCCGCCGAAGCCCACCGCGGTCGCGGTCAGATCAAACCAGGAGCCGGGCCGCACCGCCGACACGATGCCGGCCGGCACGGCGATCGCGACCGCGACGAGAAGCGCCAGCACGGCGAGCTCCACCGTCACGGTGGACGCCCGCGCGACCAGCTGCAGCACGGTCAGATGGCTGAAGTACGACTCGCCGAGGTTGCCGCGGAGCGCGTTCGCCGCCCACAGCGCGTACCGGACGTAGATCGGCCGATCGAGTCCCCACTGGTGGCGCAAACCGGCCACGACGTCCGGCGTCGCGTCGGTCCCCGCCATGATCTGGGCGGGATCGCCCGGGATGAAGTACGTGACCAGGAACACGAGCACGCTGACGCCGACGAGCGTGGGAACGACGCTCAGCGATCGCCACAGCAGATACTTGGCCACCTCGCGGGACGCCGCGGCCGGAAGGTCAGCCCGCTCGGCGCGTCACCGGGCGAGCCACACGTCGGCGAAGCTCTGCTGGAACGCCGCGTGCGGCACGAACCCTTTGACCGCCGCCACCGCGGCGTGCGCCGTCGAACGGTGGCAGAAGATCGCCCCCGGCAGGTGGTCCAGCCACATCTCCTGGACGCTGTAGTAGGCGACCTTGCGGGCCGGACGGGCGAACGTCGTCGCGCCGCGATGCAACTCGGCCACGTAGCCGGGAATGGCGTCCGGCGTGAGTCCGTTGTAGTTCGCCGGCACCGGCGGGAAGAAGAGGCCCGCCGAATAGGTCAACGCCGGATCGGCGGACCCGCGCGGCGGATAGTCCACCGCGGCGAAGTAGTCGTGCGACTGGTTGAGCCGCGCCGCCCACTGGCCGATGTCCACTTCCTCGATGGCCGGCCGGTAGCCGAGCGACGCGAACGTGGCCTGGACCATCGTCGACAGCTGCGTGAACTCCGGGTACCCCGACGGCGTGAGCAGGCTGAAGTTGAGTCCCTGCCCCTTCGGGTAGCCGGCCTTTTCCAGCAGGCGCCCCGCCTGGTCGGGATTGTACGTGTACTTGTGCTCCGTGCGGGGGTCGAACGCCCAGTGCGACGGGGTAAACGGGCTGTTGTCGACGCGCCCCTGCCCGGCCAGGAAGTTCTTGATGAACGCGTCGCGGTCGAGCGCATACGCCACCGCCTGCCGCGCCTCGAGCCGGTTGAACGGCGGCTTGCGGGCGTTGAGATACATCACGAACATCTGGTCAACCGGCGGCACGACGGTCACCGCGACCCGCCGGTCCGCGCGCAGCCGCGGAACCTCCAGCAGGCTGAAGTCGTACACCATGTCCACGTCGCCGGCGAGCAGCTGCGAGATCCGCGTCTGCAGCTCGGTCACCGGCTTGAGCACGATCCGGTCCACGTGGCCGGCGCCGGCCTCGTTCCAATAGCTCGGGGCGCGCTGCAGCGTCACGTGGTCGTTGGGCACCCACTCGACGAAGCGGTACGGCCCCGACCCGACCGGAGTCTTCCGCGCCAGATCCGTGCCCTGGCTGCGCGGCACGATGTCCACGTACGCAAACGCCGGGATCACTTGGTTTTCGACGGTATCGGTCTTGATCTTGAGGTGCGTCGGATCGAGCACCTGCACGTCCTGGATCGGCGCGATGAATCCCCGCAGCCACGACCCGGTCTTGGGGTCGCGGATGCTGTCCAGCGTGAACTTGACGTCCGCGGCCGTCAGCGTCTCGCCGTTGTGGAACTTCACGCCGCTCGGCAGGGTCACGACGAGGCCGGTGTTCCCGTCCGTCCATTCGAACGATTTCGCCAGCTTGGGCTTGAACTCGAGCGTGGCGGGGTCCTGGTACGAGAGCTGGTCGTAGACGTTGGTTTTGATGACCTTCCAGACGTTGAGCGTGCCGGTCCACGGATGCAGCGTGTTGATGTCCACCGATTGGCTGATCGTGAGGGTGCCGCCGTTTTTGGGCGCGGGGGCCGCCGCCAGCGCCCGGCTGAGGCCGGCCCACCCGGCGACATTGCCCGCCGCAATCCCCGCGGCCGCCCCGGCCGCCGTCCGTCCCGTGCGGCGAAGTAATTCGCGGCGTGTCAGCGACCGGGTCATAGGCATCCCCCTCCGGCTCAACGCAGATGGCTGGCGTGCACAGGTTCGCGCCTCACCTGCACGGTCCTGCGGCGCGGCGGATCGGCATCGCGCGACCCGCGTGGACGGCTCCCGTCGCTACGGGCGATTGTCCGCGGGCGTGTCGAGCCTGCGCAGTACCAGAAACACGACGAGGTCCCACGCGTTGCGCACGCCGATCACGAGGAGCAGAACGCTGGCCGCGGCCAGCGCGTTGAGCGCCTGCCCCCGCGGCGGTCCGCCCGCGGCCGCCCTCAGCAGTCCGATGCCGGCGTCGAGGTACAGCACGTATCCCACGGAGGGCATGAGCGAGTACCAGAACAGGTCGCTCCGGTCGATGGTCCTTACCCGGTATCGCTCGCGAACGAACGACAGGTTGCGCGCGATGTGCCCGAGGCTGCCGAGGCCGGTGAGCGCCAGCAGTCCGCCCAACACGCCCTCGCTCAGCGTGGGCACGAAGACGATGACCGCGGTCACCAGCACGTACACGAAGTGGATGAACGTCGGGCTCAGGAACGCGTTGAAACTCGCGGTGAGAATCGGCCGTTCCTCGGGCAGCCACCGGCTCGACCCGAGGGAGATCGCGATAAACATCAGGCCGACCAGCGTGGCCGACGCGCCGCCGAGCAGCATGTAAAAGTTCTGCCAGGGCTGTAGCTGCGCGATCATGTCTGCGTCCCCTCCCCGGCCTGCAGCGGCTCAAGCGCCCGCTCCAGGCGGACATGGCGCGCCCGCGCCCGTTCGTAGACGGCGTGGCGGGATGCGTCCGCCCGAACCTCCGGTCCCCGGGGCACCGGCATCTCCTCGATCCGGACCGCGCCCAGCGACTCGAGCGCGAGCAGCGCGGCGCCGCGGCTGCTGCCTTCATCCTCCGCGGACCGGATCATGTCGCGCCCGAAGACGTCGGCGAAGATCTGCAGCCACGCCGGAAGATGGGAGAACGCGCCGCCGCTGGCGACGATCTCACGGATCTCCGGGACCACCGTGCGTAGGGCGTCCCACACGAGCGCGAGCCGGTACGCCACCGACTCGAGCCCCGCCTGCAGCAGGTCGATCGGCCGCGTCGACGCCGTGAGGCCGAAGACCGCGCCGCGCGATGCGGCCGGCCAGAACGGACTGCGCTCGCCGGAAAGAAACGGCAGGACGGCGAGGCCGTGGGCGTCCGGCGCCCGCTCGCGCAGCGCGGCGTCGAGGCCGGCCGGATCGCCGAGCGCCAGCGTGTCGAGCAGCCACCGGTACAGGGCGCCGCCGTTGGTCACGGCTCCGCCGGTAAGCACCCGCCGCCGGTCGGCGCGGTACACCCACAGCGCCCGCGGCACGTCCGGCACCTCGCCGGACCACATCGCCCTGATCGCGCCGGACGTCCCGAGGCTCAAGGCCGCCCGGGCGCGGGCCACACAGCCGGTGCCGATGTTGGCGAGCGCGCCGTCCCCCGCCGCGGGGAGCCAGGGAATCTTGGCGAGGGCCGGCCAGCGTTCCGCGTAGTCGGCGCGCAGGCCGCTGAACGGCGCGTCGAGATCGACAAGCGGGGACAACCGCTCCGGCGACAGCCCGAGGGCGCCGAGGACTTCGCCGTCCCATTCGCAGCGGCGGAGATCCAGCATCCCGGTCCCCGACGCCATCGAGATGCTGCAGGCGGCGCGCCCGAAGAGATGCAGGGTTAGGTATTCGCCGATGCCCATCCACGTGCGCGCCGTGCCGAACACGTCGGGGCGGCTCGTCCGAAGCCACAGCAGGCGCGCCGGGAGGTAGCTGGTGTGGAAGACGCAGCCGGTGCGCCGCCGCACCGGCTCTTCGTCGAGCCGCTCTCGAAGGAGGCCGACCGCGCCGCGGCTGCGCCCGTCGGCCCACGAGTAAAGTGGCGTGACGGGGCGGCCGGAAGCGTCGACCCCGAGCACACTGTGCCAGAACGTGGAGATGCCGGCGGCGCGGATTTCGGGCGCGATCGGCCCCGCGGCGGCGAGCGTCTGGTCCACCGCCGCGCACGCCCCGGCCACCAGCGCGTCGGCGTCGGCTTCGACCCCGCCGTCCGGCGTGTACCGCCATTCCGTCGGCGCGCGCCCTTCGGTACCGGCGACCTCACGGCCGAGGCGGTCGTACACGATGGAGCGAAGCGACCCGCTTCCGAGGTCGAGGGCGAGCACGAGCGGACGCTCCGCGTCACGCGGACCGGCAACGATGGGCACGGAAGGAGGTTTGCGCCCTCCGGGCCAACACCTTTTGTGTGTCTCCGCATTCGTCCGATCACAAAGGCGATCATCAAGGGCACGGCCACAAGACCGGCGGCGTGCACGCACTCCTGCGCCTTCCCGATCACGGCGAGCGGTTCGAGGAGGAGTGGGCCGTGACGCAGCGCCGCATCGAACACGTCGCCGCCGCGCCGGTCCCCCGCGAGACCGAGCCGGCGGGCGCCCCGCGCTTCGTTCGCGGCGATGCCTGAGCCCTGGGAACTGTCCCTCAGTGACGCCGCCGCCGCGATCGCGGCGGGGCGTCTGTCGCCGCTCGAACTGATCGACAGCACCCTCGACCGACTCGAGCGCGTCGAGCCCCGCGTGCAGGCGTGGGCCCGCGTCCGCGCGGACGACGCACGCGCCGCGGCCAAGAAGATGACCGATCGGCCAGGGTCCGGAACGTCCGGTCCGCTCCGCGGCATTCCCGTCGGCGTCAAAGACATCTTCTACACCGAGGGCGTGGAGACGTCGTGCGGCTCGAAGATCATGGCCGGCTTCGTGCCCTCCTACGACGCGACGAGCGTCGCCCGCCTGCGCCAGGCCGGCGCGGTGATCCTCGGAAAGACGCACACGACCGAGTTCGCGTCCTTCGATCCCTCGCCGGCGCGCAACCCGTGGGCGCTCGACCACACGCCGGGCGGGTCGAGCAGCGGTTCCGGCGCCGCACTCGCCGCGCGGATGTGCCACGGCGCGCTCGGAAGCCAGACCTCGGGCTCGATCTGCCGGCCGGCCGCGTTCTGCGGGGTCGTCGGCCTCAAGCCGACGTTCGGACGGGTGAGCCGCCACGGCGTGCACCCGCTGGCGTGGACGCTGGACCACCCGGGACCGATGGCCCGCACGGTGCGCGACGTCGCGATGCTGTTCGATGCGGTGGCGGGACCGGATCCCTATGATCCGAGCACCGTACCGGCGCCGCCGGTGTCCGGCGCGGCCGCCGCCCTCGACGACCTCCGTGGACGCGACGCCGCGGCGCGGGGACTGCGCGTCGGGGTTCCCGACCGCTACTTCACCGACGGCCTGGACCCGGAGGGGGCGGCCGCCTATCGCGAGGCGCTGCGCGCCCTCGGCGATCTCGGGTGCCGGGTGGAAAACGTGCGGCTCCCCGAGCTCTTTGAAGCGGCGATGGACGCGCACGAGATCATCCACAACGTCGAAGCCGCGGCCGTCCACGCGGACACGTACCGCGCGCGTCCCGGCGACTACGGCCACAAGCTCCGGGCGATCATCGAAACGGGGTTTCACGTGCCGGCGCCGGCGTACGTGCGGGCGCAGCAGATCCGCACGCTGCTGATCGAGACGATACGCGAGGTGTTGCGGGACGTGGACGTGCTGGCGACGCCGTCGGCGCCCGGTCCGGCGCCGGCAGGCCTCGCGAGCACCGGGTCGCCTGTCTACAATCGCCCGTTCAGCTTCCTCGGCTTCCCGAGCATCACGGTGCCCTGCGGGTACACGAAGAGCGGGCTGCCGCTCGGACTGCAGTTCGGCGGCCGCCCGTTCGACGAGATCACGCTGCTGCGCCTCGCCGCCGCCTACGAGGCCGCGACGTCGTGGGGGTCGCGCGCGCCGGCCCTCTAAGCCTTCCTCGATGACGGCCTAGCGTCCGCCGCCGGCCTGCTGCCAGATCCGAAACAGCACGACCAGCGTCGCGACCATATCGGCCAGGTCGATCGCCGGACTTTTGATGAGACGCGCGATCATCATGCCGGCCACGACGACGATCGCAGAGTACAGCACCTTGGTCACAAAGACGGCCCACCGTTCGAGCTCGCCGCCGGGACCGCGTCCCGCGGCCGATGAATCGGGCCATATCGGCCGGCCCGTGCCCGGCATTCCGGGGCCGAGTCCCCCATCACTCCCCCTCGGCGCCATCCGGGCGCGGGCCTGGTCATATGCCCGCCGGATGTCCGGATCGCCGAGCACCGAATAGGCCTCGTTGATTAGTTTCGCGCGCTCCTCGTCGCCGCCGAGATCCGGGTGACCGCCCATCTCCCCCATCAGCGTGCGGTAGGCCTTGCGGACCATTTCCACGGAGGCACGGGGGTGCACCTGAAGGATTTCGTAGTAGTCGACTTCCGGCCGGAACCGCATCGGGCTCTCATTGTAACATCTGCGCGCGGAGGCTCAGGGTGTCGCGTACGCGGCAGGAGTTTCCTGTAACATCACGAACGGCGTCCGCAGACCCCACAACACGTCCCCCGGGGTTCGTAGAAGGGAGGCCGAAGATGCTCAGACTGCTCACGGCCCTGATCGCGGTTGCCGCGGTGGCAATCGCGGCGACGGCCGCGTTCGCGTGCAACGACCAAGTCTACACGCCGCCGCAGCCCCAGGTGCAGACACCGCCCGACGGAGGCAGCGGCTCGTAGCTCACTAGCCCACCGAGCGAGAATGACTACGGCGGCCGGGGAGTTCCCCGGCCGTCGTGCCGTCTGAACCCGATATGCAGGCAGGGGAGCGCGCCGTGGCCACATCCGAGGCTGTCGTCCTGGGCGCAACGGGGGGAGCGGGAAGCGCCGTCGTGCGCGAACTGGCATCGCGGGGACTGCTCGTACGCGCGGTGAGCCGCAGCGGCGCCGGCCCCTCGCTGCCCGGCGTGACGCCCGTGAAGGGCGATGCCACGAATCCCACAAGCCTCCGGGACGTGTGCCGCGGAGCCCGTGTAGTGTACCACTGTGTCAACGTACCCTACCCGCAATGGACCTCGCACCTCATCCCCATCGCCGAGGCGATCATCGCCGCCGCCACGTCCGCCGGGGCCAAACTCGTCGTCATGGACAATCTCTACATGTACGGCCGTCCCGACGCACCGATGACCGAGACCACGCCGCGAAATGCCCGCGGCAAGAAGGGCCGTCTTCGCATCCGGCTCGAGCACCTGCTGTTGGACGCTCATCGCGCCGGAACGGTGCGGGTCGCGATAGGGCGCGCGTCGGATTTCTACGGCCCGCAGGCCAACAGCGCCGCCACGATGCTGGTGATCCGGCCGGCAGTCTCGGGACACAGGGCGTCGTGGGTGGGCAGCCTGGATGCCCCCCACACGTTTGGTTACCTGCCGGATGTCGCGTGGGGACTGGTGACGTTGGCCGACCACGACGAGGCCTTCGGCGAAATCTGGCACCTGCCGGCCGCCGAACCCCTGACGGGGCGGGAGTTCGCCGCACTCGTTTTCGAGACACTCGGCGCGCCGCCGCGGATCGGCCTCATCCCGAAGCCGCTGATGCTGCTCGGCGGTCTTTTCTCACCCATGATTCGCGAGAGCCGCGAGGTGCTCTACCAGTTCGAATATCCCTTCGTCATGGACGCGGGCAAGTTCTCGCACGCGTTCGGCAGCCGGATCACGTCGCACCGCGCGGCGGTTCGGCACACGCTCGACGCGCTGCGCCAAACTACGCCTTCGACCGCGCGCCTCAGCTGACCGGCCGCACTTCCAAGTCTTTACTGCCGCGCGATCCCGGCGTGCGTCCCCCGTAGCACGAACTTCTGAATCTTACCGGTCGCCGTCCTCGGCAGATCGTCGACAAAGTGGAACCCTTTCGGCACCTTGAAATGCGCGAGCACCCCGCGGGCGAACTCCCGGAGGTCCGATTCGCCGGCCGCCTCACCGGCTTTGCGGACGACGAACGCGTGCGGCGCTTCGCCCCACTGCTCGTCGGGCAGGCCGACCACGGCCACCTCCTGCACCGCCGGATGCCGGAGCAGCGCCGCCTCGACCTCCACGGATGAGATGTTCTCGCCGCCGCTGATGATGATGTCCTTGATCCGGTCCCGAATCTCGACGTACCCGTCGGGGTGCACGACCGCCGCGTCGCCAGTGTGGAACCAGCCGCCGGCGAACGCCCGCGCCGTGGCCTCAGGATCGTTGAAATAGCCCTTCATCACAACGTTGCCGCGCACGACGATCTCGCCGACCGTCTGCCCGTCGTGCGGCACCTCGCCGCCCGAGGCGTCGACGACCCGCAGCTCGCCGGACGAGAACAACTCCACGCCCTGCCGCGCCTTGACGGCCGCGCGCGCCTCCGCGGAGAGGGCGGCGTGCTCGGGACGCGGCTCGCAGATCGTGATGAACGGCGACGTTTCGGTGAGCCCGTAAACGTGAACGATCTCCCAACCGAGATCGCCTTCGATCCGGCCGATCGTGGCCGCCGCCGGCGGCGCGCCCGCCGTCAGCACCCGGAGGCCGGACGGAACGTCCCGCCGGAGGGACTCGGGCGCGTTCGCCAGCCGGATCAGCACCGTGGGCGCGGCGCACATCATCGTCGCGCGCTCCTCGCGGCACAACGCGAAGACCTGGTCCGGTTCGACCCGGCGCAGGCAGAGATGCGTGCCGCCGACCGCCGTGACGATCCACACGAACGTCCAGCCGTTGCAGTGGAACATCGGCAGCGTCCAGAGGTAGCGCTCGGCCGGCGTCATGTGGATGTGGGCCAGCGTGCCGAGGACGTTCATGTAGACGTTGCGGTGGGTCATCATGACGCCTTTCGGCCGGGCCGTGGTGCCGCTCGTGTAGTTGATGGTGAGCAGATCGTTCTCCGCGATCTCCGGCCGCTCGTACTCGCCGGACGACTGCTCGAGCAGGTCGTCGTAGTCCAGCCATCCCTCGCGCCCGCCGTCGAGCGCGACGAACTGCCGGACGTTCCCGAGGGACGCGCGGATCCCGTCGATCGCGTCGAGATGCTCGGCCGCCGCGGCGACGACGCGGGCGCCGCTGTGATTGATGATGTACTCGAAGTCACCGGGAGCGAGCCGGTAGTTGATCGGCACCAGCACCGCGCCGATCTGCGGCACCGCGTAGAACGCCTCGAGCAGCCCGGAGATGTTCGGCGCGACGTAGGCGACGCGGTCTCCCGGCCCCACGCCGAAACCCTGCAGCCGGGCGGACCAGCGGTCGCACCGCCGGAAGAACTCCTCGTAGGTGAGCCGGCGGCCGCCGTCGACCACCGCCTCGCGCTCCGGATAGAGGGCCCGCGCCCGGCGGGCGAATTCGAGCGGGGTGAGCGGCAGTTCCATCGAGTCCCTCCCGGCGCGCGGCGCCCCGGCTACGGCAGCAGGAGCAGGTACGGGTGCTCGAGCACGTGCTTCACGCGCTGCAGGAACTGCGCCGCGGGCGCGCCGTCCACCACCCGGTGGTCGAATGTCAGCGACAGCGCCATCACGGGACGCACCTCGACGCGGTCGCCCACTGCGACCGGACGGCGGTGCACGCGGCCGGCGCCGAGAATCGCCGCTTCCGGCGGATTGAGGATCGGCGTGAAGGCGTCGACGTCGTACATGCCGAGGTTGGTGACGGTGAACGTGCCGCCTTCCATCTCCGCGGGCGCAAGCCGGAACGTCCGCGCGCGCTCGGACAGGTCGCGCAGCGCGGCGGAGATCTCCGCGAGAGCGGTGCGGTCGGTGTGACGGATCACGGGAACCACGAGGCCCTCGTCGAGGGCCACGGCCACCCCGACGTGGATATCCGGCAGCTGCCGCGCACCGCCGTCGGCCCACCGCGCGTTCAGGCGCGGATGATCGCGCAGCGCGATCGCCGCCGCGCGGACGATCAGGTCGGTGTAGGTCGGCCGCACGCCGCCGCGCCGCTCGAGTTCGGCGCCGACCTCGTCGCGAAGCCTCGCCGCCTCGACCATGTCCGCTTCGGTGGTGAGCGTCAGCTGCGCCGTGCTCTGCAGGCTCTCGGTCATGCGCCGCGCGATGACCGCGCGCAGCCGCGCAGAAACGGCCGCCGGAACCGCGGAGACGGAGCGCGCGGGCGCGGCCGCGGCGGTCCCTCGGGTTTCCGCCTCGACCACCCGCTGTACGTCGCGCTCGATGATGCGGCCGTCGGGTCCGCTGCCCCGAAGCGCCCGCGGGTCGATGCCGTGCGACGCGGCCAGCACGCGCGCCCGCGGAGAGATCCGCACGCGTCCGTCGCGCGGCGTGACCGTGCCGGCGGCCGCGCCGGCCGAAGCCGCCGTCGCGGCCGGTGCCGCTGCCGGCGGCGCGGCCGCGGCACCCCGTTCCCCGGGTTCGCCGATCAGGGCAATGGGCGTGGCCACCGGGGCAGTCGTACCTTCGGGGACGAGGATGCGGAGCAGCACGCCGGAGGCGGGCGCTTCCACTTCGATCGTAGCCTTGTCGGTCAACACCTCGAAGAGCGGCTCGCCCTTGGCGACGCGGCTCCCCTCGGGCTTGATCCAACGCACGATCGTGCCCTCCTCCTGGGTCAGGCCCAGTTTCGGGAGCACAACCTCCGTCGCCATCAGACGCCCCACCCCGGCGCGGACAGGTGCCCGGCCGGCATCACGCCATCAACTCGCGCGCCGCGGCGACGATGGTGTCAACCTGCGGGAGCGCAGCCATCTCCAGCGTCGCGGCGTACGGAACCGGGACGTTCGCGGCGCACAGCCGCACGGGCGGGGCGTCCAGCGCGTCGAAAGCCTGCGCGACAACCTGCGCGATGATCTCGGCGCCGATGCCGCAGCGTTCGTAGGCCTCGTGCGAGACGATGAGCCGGCCGGTCTTGCGGACGGACGCGACGATCGTCTCCAGATCGAACGGCACCAGCGTGCGCGGATCGATGACCTCGAGCTCGATGCCCTCCGCCGCCAGCTGCTCGGCCGCCTGCAGCGCCTTGTGCACCATCGTGTGGATGCCGACGACCGTAACGTGCCGGCCTTCCCGCTTCCGGTCCGCGACGCCGAGCGGCACCGTATGCTCGCCGGCAGGGACGGGGCCCTTCGTGTTATAGAGCATCTTGTGCTCGAGAAACACGACCGGGTTGTCGTCCCGGATCGCGGAGACGAGCAGGCCCTTGGCGTCCGCGGGCGTGCTCGGCGTGACGACCTTGAGGCCCGGGATGTGGCAGAACCACGCTTCCAACGACTGGGAGTGCTGCGCGGCGTTGCCGCGGCCGGCCCCTTCCTGCGCGCGGAAGACGGCCGGCACGCGGGCCTTGCCGCCGAACATGTAGCGGATCTTCGCCGCCTGGTTGACGACCGGCTCCATCGCCAGCGTCATGAAGTCGGCGTACATGAACTCCGCGACCGGCCGCGCCCCGGCCATGGCCGCGCCGACCGCGAGCGCGGCGATCGCCTCCTCGGAGATCGGCGTGTCGCGCACCCGCTCGGCGCCGAACTCCTCGACGAGCCCTTTCGTCACCCCGAATACCCCGCCGCCGCCCCAGACCGCGACGTCCTCGCCCATCACGAAGACCCGGGCGTCCCGGCGCATCTCCTCGCGCAGCGCCTCGTTGAGCGCCTCCGCGTAGGTCAGGACCCGCGTCCCGGCGTGCGTCTCGACCGCGCTCATGCGTACACGTCCTCGGCGAGCGTGCTCGGATCCGGCTCCGGGCTCGCCTTCGCGAACGCGACGGCGTCGTCGATCTCCCGCTCGACCTCCGCGCGCAGTCCGTCGGCCTCGGCCGCGGTGAGCACCCGCCGTTCGAGGAGCGCAGCGCGGAGCCGCTCGATCGGGTCCTTGGCGCGCCAAGTTTCGACTTCGGCCTTGTCCCGGTAGTTGAGCGGATCGCCGACGTGGTGGCCGAGGTACCGGTAGGTCACGCAGACCACGATGGACGGGCCGCCGCCCGCGCGCGCCCGCGCCACCGCTCCGCCCACCGTCTTGTAGACGGCGAGGGCGTCCATGCCGTCGCAGGAGAGGCCCGGAAAGCCGTACGACCCCGCGCGCACGGACGGATCGGGCACCGACGTGAAGCGGTCGGCGCGCGCCGACATCGCGTACTGGTTGTTCTCGCAGACGTAGACGACCGGCAGCCCCCAGATCGCCGCCATGTTGGCGGCTTCGTGGAAAATGCCCTGATTCAGGGCGCCGTCGCCGAAGAAGCAGACCGCGACCTCGTTGCGCCCGGCCAGCTTCGTCGCCAGCGCCGCGCCGGTCGCCAGGCCCATCCCGCCGCCGACGATGCCGTTCGCGCCGAGGATGCCGGCCTCGACGTCGGCGATGTGCATCGAGCCGCCCTTGCCCTTGCAGTAGCCCGCGGCGCGGCCGAGCAGCTCCGCCATCATGAGCCGCGGGTCCCCGCCCTTGGCGAGGCAGTGGCCGTGGCCGCGGTGCGTGCTCGTGATCCGGTCGGCCGGCCGCAGCGCCGCGCAGGTCCCGACCGCGACCGCCTCCATCCCGATGTACGGGTGCGTGGTGCCGCGCATCACGCCCTCGCGGTACAGCTCGAGCGCGCGCTGCTCGAACTGGCGGATGCGCAGCATCATGCGCAGCATGTCGACGAGCTGCGCGGAGCTGAGGTCGGGAGGCGAGCTGACGGCCGCACTCATTCCGGCTTCTCCTCCAGCCCGAGCGAGAACGGCCGCTCGAGCAGCGACTGCGGGAACGCGCGGAACGCGAGGTGGGTGTTGGTGCGGACGATGCCCGGCACGTCGGTCATCCGGCTCGTCACGCAGTCCGCGAGCTCCTCGTAATTGTGCAGCTTGAGGACCGCGATGATGTCCCACTCGCCGGTAACCGAGTAGACTTCTTCCACCCCGGGGATCTCGGCCAGCCGGCGCGCGACGTCGGCAATCCGCCGGCGCTCCGCCTGGATCATCACGAACGCGGTAAACATCGATGCGCTCCTCTCACGCCGCCGCGGTCACGCCGCGACGGCGGACCGGTAGGCGAGGTCGAGATACACGGCGGTCTGCAGCACGAGATCGCGGATCGCGACGGCCTCGTTGGGGCCGTGCGCGTGGTGGCGTCCCGGATCGCTGTCGGGATGGCCCGGCGCGAACCCGTACGCCGGCACCCCGGTCTCGCGGACGAACCGCGAATCGGTGAAGCCGCCGCTGAGGCTCGCCACAACCTCGGCCGGGCGCCCGAGCGCCCGGTGCAGCACGTCCGTCAGCATCGCGAGCAGCGGCTCGCCGGCCGGCGAGGTGTTGGCCACCGCGGTCTGGTCGACGCGCACGTCGGCCTCGCCCAAGAGGCGCCGCACCTGCGCCTCCACGTACGACGGCCCCTGGTGGGGGAGCGCCCGCACGTCGCACGTGAGGCGGCAGACGTCCGGCACGCTGTTCGACTTCACGCCGCCGGCGATCAGCGTCGGGGTGACGAGCATCCGCGAGACCTGGCGCAGGTGGTCGGCCAGCCGCGGGCTCGTCGCGTTGAGGCGTGCGATCACCGCGTCCACGTTCGACGGGATCACGGGCCCGGTCAGGCGGCTCACCGCCGTGAAGATGGGACCGCTCGTATCGCGCTCCGGCTCGTACGCGCGCAGGCGCTCGAGCGCGGCCGCGACCTTGTAGAACGCGTTGTCTCCCTGCCACGGCCGGGCGGCATGGGCGCCGCGCCCGTGGAAGGCGGCGCCGATCTCGAACCGCCCCTTCTCCCCGACGCCCAGCACGCACCAGTCACGCCCGTCGACCGGGATGAAGAAGCCTCCGCCTTCGTTCAGGCACAGCCCGCCGCGCACCCACTCGGCGCGCTCGCGCGCCACCCAGCCCATCCCGTACGCGCCGCCGGCCTCCTCGTCCGCCACGCAGACGAAGTTGACCCCGTGGGCGAGCGCGGCGCCGGACCGCTTGAGGAGAATGAGGGCCATCGTCTGCGCCGCCACGGTGCCCTTCATGTCCGCCGCCCCGCGGCCCAGCAGGTGGCCGTCCTCGACGTCGCCCTCGAACGGCGGATGGGTCCACTGCTGGGCGTCGCCGGCCGGGACGACGTCCGTGTGAGAGGCCAGGACGAGCGCCGTCCGCCCGCTGCGGCCGCTCATGCGCGCGACGAGGTTGCCGCGCTCGGGCACGCGCCCGTCGATCTCGGACTCGATCCCGGCCGCGCGCAATACGCGCGCGAGGTGCGTCGCGGCCTCGGTCTCGTTCCCGGTCGGCATGACGCCGGTGTTGGTCGTGTCGATGCGGACGAGGTCGCGGGCGAGCCCGGCGAGCTCGTCCTGGTGCTCTTCGGCGAGGCGTCGGCAGTCCGGCGTAGGCATGGGACAATCTCGTTCCCGGCGGCCCGGAGGGCTTCCTTCCGCGCCGCCGGCCCGGCCGGCGGCCCCCCGCCGGCCGCCGGCGGCGATACCGCCTAGAGGTTCAATTCCTTCAGCGTGCCCGTGACCATGTAGATCACGCGCTCGGCGATGTTCGTGGCGTGGTCGCCCATCCGCTCGAGCGCCTGGGCGGAGAAGAGCAGATGCGTGGCGCGCTGGATGTTGTGGGGATCCTCAATCATGTACGTCAGCAGCTCGCGAAATACCTGACCGTAGAGATGGTCCACCTCGTCGTCGGCGGCCGCCATCTGCTGCGCGAGGTTGACGTCGCGCTGCACAAAGGCGTCCAGGCCGGTGCGGAGCATCTGCTGCACCATTTCGGCCATCCGCGGAATGTCGATGAGGGGCTTGAGCAGCGGTTGATCGGCCATCCGCTTGGTCGCCCGCGCAATGTCCTCCGCGTGGTCGCCGATGCGCTCGAGGTCCATCGTCATCGCCCATACCGCGGCGATGGTGCGGAGATCTTTGGCCATCGGCTGCTGGGTGGCCATCAGCATGAGGCAGCGCTCTTCCAGCTCGAGGTGCAGCGCGTCGATGGCGTTGTCGGCGGCGATGACGGCCTCCGCGCCCTCGACGCTGCGGGAGCGGAGCGCTTCGACCGACCGGCGCACCGCTTCTTCGACGAGCGCGCCCATGCGGAGCAGATCGTCCCGGAGGCCCGCCAGTTCCCGGTCGAACGCCTCCCGCGTCTGGACGGTCATCTCACCCGAACCTGCCGGTGATGTAGTCTTCCGTCTGCCGTTCCTTGGGCCGCGTGAACAGCTCCGCGGTGGGGCCGTATTCGATCAGGCTGCCGGCCAGCATGAACGCGGTGCTGTCGGACACCCGCGCGGCCTGCTGCATGTTGTGCGTGACGATGACGATCGTCAGCGTCTCGCGCAGCGTCTTGGCCAGCTCCTCGATCTTCAGCGTCGACGCCGGGTCGAGCGCCGACGCCGGCTCGTCCATCAGCAGGACTTCGGGCTGCACCGCGAGCGCCCTGGCGATGCACAGCCGCTGCTGCTGGCCGCCGGATAGGCTCGTCCCGGGCCGGGCCAGCACATCCTTGACCTCGTCCCACAGCGCGGCCTGGCCCAGACTGCGTTCGGCCACCTCATCCAGGACCCGGCGGTCGCGAATCCCGTTCAGCCGCAGTCCCACCACGACGTTGTCGTAAATCGACATCGTCGGGAATGGGTTGGCCCGCTGGAACACCATGCCGACGCGGCGCCGCACCTCGACCGGATCCACCGACGGCGCATAGATGTCCTCGCCGTCGAGCAGCACGCGGCCCTCCCTGCGGGCGCCGGGGACGACCTCGTGCATCCGGTTGAGACAGCGCAGGAACGTCGACTTGCCGCAGCCGGACGGGCCGATGATGGCGGTGATCCGGTTCGCGGCAATGTCGAGCGACAGCCCCTTCACGGCGTGCGTGCGCCCGAAGTAGGCATGGAGGTCTTCAACGACGAGTTGCGACGGAACGCCGGTCTCGATGGCCTCCCCCTTCGCGAGTGCGGAGGCTATCGCGTGGTCCCACAACATCATGCTGGGAGCTTCCTTCGCGATGACTTCGGACCCCCCGATGGTCCTACCTCCCGCCGGTCGACCGCCGCCCGGCCGCCATGAAATTAACGCCCCACCGTGAACCGCTGCCGGCCCGCCGCCCGCGCGGCTATATTCAACAACAGCGTGATCGCCATCAACACCAGCGCCGCCGCCCACGCCTGGCGATGCCAATCGTCGTACGGCGCGATCGAGTAGGTGAACAGCTGCACGGTGAGCGACGAGATCGGCTGATCGAGCCCCGCCTGCCAGAACTGGTTGTTGAAGGCGGTGAACAAGAGGGGCGCCGTCTCACCGCCGATGCGCGCCACGGCCAGCATGATGCCGGTGATCACGCCCGCCGTCGCGGTGCGAAGGACGATTCGGAGGCTTGTGATCCACCAGCGGATGCCGAGGGCGAGCGACGCCTCGCGCAGCGACGACGGCACGAGCCGGACCATCTCCTCGGTGGTCCGCACCACCAGTGGGATCATCATGACGCCGAGCGCGAGCCCCCCGGCCAGCGCCGAAAAGCGGTGCATCGGGACAACGACCAGCGCGTAGACGAAGACCCCGACGACGATGCTCGGAAGGCCGTTGAGGACATCCGCGGTAAACCGTATCCACCAGCCCAGCCGGCCGTCGCCGGCCTCCGCGAGAAAGAGCCCGCCGAGGATGCCGACCGGCACGCCGACGCCGGATGCGAGCCCGATCAGCGTGAGCGTGCCCAGGATCGCGTTCGCCATGCCGCCTCCGGGCTCGCCCACCGGCGCCGGCAGGTGGGTGAAGAACGCCCAGTTGAGCGCCGGCGCGCCCTGGACGACGACGTAGCCGAGCAGGCTCGCCAGCGGGGCGATCGCGACGAGAATCGCGGCAAGACAGACCCACCCCATGACGCGGTCCGTCAGCCGCCGGCGCGCGCCCGCGCGGGAGCCCGGCGCGATCACCGGACCACCCGCGTATGGGACGTCACGCGCGCCACGAGCCACCTCGCCAGCGCATTCACGATCAGCGACACCGCGAAAAGCACGAGCGCCATCTCGATGAGGGCGGACAGGTACAGGTCGCTGGTCGCCTCCGAGAATTCGTTGGCCAGCACCGCTGCGATCGTATAGGCGGGCTGGAACAGGGACGTTGGAATCTGCGGGCGGTTGCCGATCACCATTGTGACGGCGATCGTCTCGCCGAGCGCGCGGCCGAGGCCCAGGATGACGGCGCCGATGATCCCGACCCGGCCGTACGGCACGACCGCGCGGCTGATGACCTCCCAGCGGGTCGCGCCGAGCGCATACATCGCCTCGCGCTGCTCCGGCGGCACGGCGCGCAGGACGTCGCGCGACACCGACGACACGATCGGGATGATCATGATCGCGAGGATGATGCCGGCCGCGAGCAGGCCGATGCCGTACTGCGGGCCGCTGAACAGGGGGAGCCAGCCCAAGACCGCCGCGAGCGCCGGCTCGACGGCCGCGCGTACCCACGGCGCCAGCACGAAAATACCCCAGAGGCCGAGGATGACGCTCGGGATCGCGGCCAGGAGCTCGATGACGAACGACAGCGCGACCGACATCTGCGCGGGGGCGATCTCGACGAGATAGACCGCGACGCCGAGACTGATCGGCACCGCGATGAGCAGCGCCAGCGTCGACGAAGCCACCGTGCCGAAGACGAACGGCAGGGCCCCGAAGACATTGTGCACAGGATCCCAGCGCGACGTCCAGAGAAACGCCGGGCCGAACCGCCGGATCGACGGCATCGCCGCGCCGATGAGCACGCAGGCGATCGCGGCGACCAGCACGATCACGGCCACGCCGAACACCGTGAGCAGGACGCGAAAGCCGACGTCGCCGCCGCGGCCGCCCCGCGATCGAGGCACGGCCGGGAGAGGCGCGCCTCTCCCGGCCGGCAGGGCATAGGACATGGATGACTTACTGCGCGACGAGCAGCGCCTTGCCCTGGTACGTGACTTGCTTCACCAGCCCTTCGTCGATCTTGACCACGGCCGGCGGCGCCTGCGCGTACAAGAGCTGCGCGGCATCCTTTTCTCCGTCGTGGATGGCCCACCACAGAAAGTCGACGAGCGCGCGGCCTCTCACCGCGTCCTGCTGTTCTTGCGGAACCAGCAGATAGGTGAACCCGGCGATCGGATAGTTCATCGCCCCGGGCGCGTACGCGATCGAGACGCGCACGTCACGCGTCTTCACCATCTGCTCGGCGCCGCCCGCCGCGGCCAGCACGGTCGCGGCGAGCGACGGCGCCACCCAGTGCCCGTCGCGGTTCTTCACCACGGCGTACGTGAGGTTGTTCTGCTTGACGTAGGCGAGCTCGACGTAGCCGATGGCGCCGGGCGTCTGCTTGACCGCGCCGGCGACTCCCTCGTTTCCCTTCCCGCCGATGCCAACCGGCCACTCGACCGACGTGGCGTGACCGACCTTGTTGGACCACTCCGGGCTGACCAGCGACAGGAACGACGTGAAGTGAAACGTGGTGCCGCTGCCGTCGGACCGGTGCACGACCGTGATCGGCAGGTTCGGCAGCTTCATGCCCGGATTGTCGGCCGTGAGCTTCGGATCGTTCCACTTGGTGATGGTGCCCAGATACAGCGCGGCGATGTTCTGCGACGACAGGCGCAGCCCCGTGCCGACGTTCGGGATGTTGTAGCTCATCGCGATCGCGCCGGCGACCGTGGGAATCAAGACGATCGGCCGGCCCATCGCTTTGAGCTGGTCGTCGGACAGCGGCGCATCGGACGCGCCGAAATCGACCGTGCGGTTCTTGACCTGCTGGATGCCGCCGCCGCTGCCGATGGACTGATAGTTGATCCGCACGTCGGGATGAGCGCGATTGTATTCGGCGAACCACCGCGAGTAGAGCGGGAACGGAAACGTGGCGCCCGCCCCGTTCAACGTGACGATGCCGGCGCCCTTCGCCGGCTGCACGGCCGGACTCATCCCCACGAGCAGGGCGCAGATGGCCGCGGCCGCGAGCAAAGAACGCCAATGTGGCGTTGTCCTCATCGAGTCCCCCTTGTGAATCTGTCTCATCCGTTCAAGGGTAGATTAGCGGGCGTGTATTAATCCTCCGGCCGGCGCGGATTAAGAGATTATTAAGGCGCCGTTAACGATGTGCGAGCAGGGACAATCGCCGGCCGCTGACAACTCCTTGAGAGAATGTCTTCGCACGGGACCGCGTCCACGCTCCCGCGGCGCGCGCTGGCCGAATTCATCGGCACCGCGTTGCTCGTCGCGGCCGTGATCGGATCGGGCATCGCCGCGGCGCGACTCAGCCCCCACGATGCGGGCCTGCAGTTGTTCGAGAACGCCGCGGCCACCGCCGCCGCCCTCACCGCGATCATTCTGGCGGTGGGTCCGGTCTCGGGCGCCCACCTGAACCCCGCGTAACCCTGGCCGATTGGCGCTTGGGCGGGATCAGCGGATACGATGGAGTCTTCTACGGGCTCGCGCAAATCGGCGGCGGCGTCTCGGGCGCTGTCGCCGCCAATATGATGTTCGCGCTGCCGGCCGTCGAAATCTCATCCACGGCGCGGTGGGGAGCCCATCTCTGGTTCAGCGAGGTGGTGGCGACGTTCGGTCTGCTGCTGGTGATCTTCGGAGGCGCGCGCTCGGGCCGAGGCGCGTTCGTTCCCGTCGGTGTCGGCGCCTACATCGGCGGCGCGTATTGGTTCACGTCATCGACGAGTTTCGCCAACCCCGCGGTGACGGTCGCCCGCACGCTCTCCAACACGTTCGCGGGCATCGCCCCCGGTTCTGCGGGGCCGTTCCTGGCGGCCCAGGTTGTCGGGGCGCTGCTGGCGGTCGCCGTCGTCCGGCTGCTCTACCCTACGATCGCCGAGGTCGCCGCGAGCGTCGTGGTGCCGCACACGGGATCCACCGGGCATCCGGAGAATAGTGGCGGCCGCTCAGGGTAGGGGGAGCGCGCGCTGATGGCCCGTGTGCTCTTCGTCTGCCTCCACAACGCGGGCCGCTCTCAGATGAGCCGCGCCTTCTTCGAGCAGATCGCGCAGGGCACCCACGAAGCGCGCTCGGCCGGCACGTCGCCGGCGGAACGGGTCCATCCTGAAGTCGTCGACGCGATGCGGGAGGTCGGCATCGATTTGTCCGCGCGGACGCCGCGGCGGCTGACGGACGAGCTGGCGGGATGGGCCGACGTCGTCGTCACAATGGGCTGCGGCGACCAGTGCCCGTATATCCCGGGAAAACGATACATCGATTGGGATCTCCCGGATCCCAAGGGGATGCCGGCGGCCGACGTGCGCCGCGTGCGCGACGAGATCCGCCGGCGCGTGCGGGAATTGGCGCGAGACCTGTGACCTCGGCGCCGGCGCGGGACCGCGGGCCCCGGTCCGCGGCGGTTCATTCCTGGGCGCGCGGCAGCACCAGCGTGAAACGGGTGCCCTGCCCTTCCACGCTCTGCACCTCGACCTCGCCTCCGTGCGAGGTGGCGATGTGCTTGACGATACTGAGGCCCAGGCCGGTGCCGCCGAGCGCCCGCGACCGAGACCGGTCCACGCGATAAAATCGCTCAAAGATCCGGGGAAGGTGTTCCGGCGAGATTCCAATCCCCGTGTCCGCCACGGAAATCGTGACGGTACTTTCCCGGCGCCCCGCCTCCACAATGACCGTTCCGCCGTCGAGCGTATACTTGATCGCGTTGTCCACGAGATTCGCGACCGCCTGTGTGATACGGGTGCGGTCGGCCCACGCCCGCGGCAGCCCGGGCGCGCCGTCGCCGCGCAGCGCGATCCGCCGGCGTTCCGCCATGGGCCTGAACTTTGTGATCACGTCGTCGACGACGTCGTCGAGGGCGACGGGCTCCATCTCCAGTTTGGCGCTGCCGCTCTCGATCGCCGACAGATCCAAGAGATCGTTGACGAGGAGGGTCAGGCGGTCGATCTCCGCGACGATCCGCTCGAAGAACCGGGGCCCGGCCTCACGATCCTGCGCCGCTCCTCCGGCCAGCGCTTCGGCGAGCGCCCGCACAGACGCGAGCGGCGTGCGCAGCTCGTGCGAGACATTCGCGACGAACTCACGGCGCACAATGTCGGTGCGGCGCTGCTCGGTGACGTCCTGCGCGACGACGACCACGCCCAGGAACTCGCCCCGCGGCCCCCTCACCGGGTTCGCCTGAACGCGCAGCAGCCGCCGCTCGGGATGGTGCAGCTCGATCTCGCGGGTGCAGGGCCGGCGCTCCCGCTCGGCCTGCCGGACGAGGGCGTCCAGCTCGAAATGGCGGAACACCTCGATCAGGGGGTGCCCGATCACGAAGGGCGCCACGATGCCGAAGAACCGCTCCGCCGCGGGGTTCACCAGCGTCAGCGCGCCTCGGCCGTCGAGCACCAGCAGCGCGTCGCTCATGTGGGCCAGCACGGACTCGAGCGTGGACTTCCGGAACTCGAGGGCGGCGATGATATGGCTGGTTTCCAGGACCATGGCGTTGAAGGCGGCGACGGCTTCGTGCACCTCGTAGAACGACGTGCCGCGCGGCGGCTCGTGCGCCGGACGAAGGCGGCCCTCGATGCCGGACCACGCCGCGGCGGCGAGATCGCGGAGCGGCCGGCTCAGCGCGGCGGCGAACCGTGCGGCGACGAGCGTCGCCGCGGCGGCGGCGACGAGCGCCGTGCCGAGCAGAGGAGTCAAGACGTCGGGGAAGTGCCGCGGCCATCCCGCGGCGGCGAACAACACCGCGGCGCTGAGCGCGACGAGTGCCGCGTAGAGGACCAGCGCCGCCATCACCGCGCGGTGGAGGCGCATCTTACGTTCCGAGCTTGTAGCCTACACCCCGGACCGTTTCGATGGTGGTCTCCGAGCCGGCTTCCTGCAGCTTCTGCCGGAGCCACCGGACGTGGACGTCGACCGTCCGGTCGTCGCCGGTGAAATCGTAGCCCCACACGTGCTGCAGCAGCGCCGCCCGCGTGAGGACGCGTCCGGGATTGGCGAGGAACGCGCGCAGCAAATCGAATTGCCGAGGCGGCAGCGTCATCGCCTGCCCGCGAACCGTCACCTCGTGCCGCGCAACGTCCATCGCCACCTCGCCGACGGACAGCAGCTCTTCGCGCTCGCGCACCCCGCGCGCGGCCGACTGGGCGCGTCGCAGCGCCGCGCGCACGCGCGCCAGCACCTCGCGAAGGCTGAACGGCTTCGTGATGTAGTCGTCGGCGCCGAGATCGAGGCCGACCACGCGATCCGGTTCGTCGCCGCGCGCAGTCAGCATGAGGATCGGCACCGTGGACTCCTGGCGGAGCACACGGCAGATCTCGAAGCCGCTCATTCCCGGCAGCATGATGTCGAGCAGCACGAGGTCCGGCGCCACGCGGCGGGCCAGCTCAAGCGCCTCGCCGCCCTCGCCGGCCTCGAGGACGTCGTAGCCTTCTTTTTCCAACGCATAGCGGAGGGATTCCACGATCGCGCGCTCGTCGTCGACGAGAAGAATTCTCGGCTTCTGACTCCGGCGGGAGCCTGCATCATCCGCCTTGCGCGCGTCGTGAGCGTCGTGCGTCAGCATCGCTTGACACGAGCATAACATGGAACCGGGTCAGCGTCACGCAATCTCTGCCGCGCACGCGCCGCGAAAGTATCGGCGAAGTTTTTGGCGGCCTCGCGCGGATGTTAACCTGTCCTTAATCTTGGGACGGTACGCTTCGGCAGGCGGCAGGCCGCCGGGGACCGGGAGGGGTACTCGGGCGGCGCCGGGGAGCGAACGTGGACGCCCGTTCCGCCTCGACAGGACGAGGATCGCAGGACCCGACGGCCGCACCAAGGAGCGACCCCAGGCCGGCGGCCCATCCGCGACCCCTCGCTTTCCCAAGGGCGGGACGCCGGTTACAGCCCCGGCTCCTCCATGTCTACATCGCGACGGCGCCGCGACCCAACGCGGCGCCGTCGCTCGTTTTCATGGACGAGGCCGCCCGCGTGCTCGAGCGGATCCCGTTTGACCGGATTCCCCATGGCCCGGCTGTGCGCCCGTCCACCCACGCGTCGGCGCGGTCGCGGCTCACCTTTCGGGCGCTCGTCTACGCTTTGTGGAACGCCCGCCGCCTCGGCTTTCGCCGGATCGCGCTGCACAGCGACGATCCGGGCGCGGTCGCGCAGATGAACGGAGAACGGCGCGTCGATCCGGAAGCGGTGGGATTGTACCTCGAGGCGCGCGCGCTGATGCATCTGTACAAGAGCGCGACGATCGACGTCGGAGAACTGCTGCCGTCGGTGCTCGAGCCGTGGGCGCCGTCACCGGTCGCGGCCGGGTGCCCTACGCCTGTTTCGTCTTGATCGTTTCGAGAACGTTCGCGACGTCCTCGGCCTGATCGGTCGCCTCTTCGAGCGTCTCGTAGATTTCCTTCCACTTCATGATGTCGATGGCGTTAGCGGTGCTGGCAAACAGCGCCGCGACGGCGTCGCGCTGGACATGATCGGCGAGGTTCTCGAGGCGGTGGATCTCCCGCACCGGCCCGTCGAGCCTGTCGAGCCGTTGGAGGTTTCCGACCGCATCGACAATCGCCTGCGCCGCGTCGACGATGATGTGGGTCATCTCCTGTCCTTCGCGGGTCGGCCGGGGAATCCGATAGACCGCCATCCGGGCGGCGGCGGCCTCGATCCAGTCGATCACGTTGTCGAGCTGGCGCGCGAGCTCGTGGATGTCTTCCCGGTCGAACGGCGTGACGAACGTCCGATTCAGCCGGTCCATGATCTCGTGGGTGATCTCGTCGCCGCGGTCTTCGAGCTCTTTGATCGCCGCCGCGCGCGCCTCGACGTCGCGGTAGTCATCAAACAGGTCCCGCAGCAGCGTGGCGCTCTGCAGAATGTTCTCGGCGGCGCGGTTGAAGAGCACAAAGAAGCCTTCCTCGCGCGGGAACAGCCGGAGCACCATAGCGGTCCCTTCTACGGCGGCGCCGGGGTCTCCTGACCCGCGCCATCCCGGACGGCGCTGCCGACGGGCGGCGATGATTTCATCCCGGCCGGCGGGGCGAGCGCGGAAACCGCGCGCCGGTAGGCGTCGTTCTGCGCGGCCTCGACGCCGGCCGGCCACCCCAGCGCGTCGGCCATGAGCGCCGCGACGGCCGGCGCCGCCGCGCGGCCCTGGTCCGGCAGCAGATGGCCGAGGCGCATGCGCCGGAGCAGGACGTCCTCCACGCACACCGCCATCTCTTCCCGCACCGCGAGCACGACCTCGGCCGCGACGTGTGGATGGCCGGCGGCGATCGGCGCCCGGAGCGCCGGGCGCTCCTCGATCAGTTCGAGCACGCGCGCGGCGCGCGCGCCGTAGGCCCGGAGCAAATGCCGCAGCGTCCGGTCGCCGACCCCGTCGCGGCGTGCGCGGGCCCGCACCGACGAGATGATCCCCGTGAACCCCTCCGCCCCGTCGAGCGCAAGATCCCGCGTCGGCGACGGCGTCCCCTCGGGACGCCCGAGAACGTGATTGATCGTATCCTCGGCCATGCGCCGGTACGTGGTGAGCTTGCCGCCGGCGATCGTGACCAATCCAGCCGGACCGGAATAGATTTCGTGACGGCGGGACAGCCGGGCCGTATCGCGGCCGGCCGCGGACGCCGCCAGCAGGGGGCGTAGACCGGCGTACACGCTCACGACGTCCGCCGTGGTGAGCCGGACGGTGAGAAATCGCGCCGCGTGCTCGAGGAGATACGACACGTCGGCCGGATCGGCCGTGGGATGCGACGCGGGACCGGTCCACTCGGTATCGGTAGTGCCGACGAGCGCAGCCCCCTGCCACGGCACCACGAAGGCGACGCGCCCATCGTCCGTCTCGGGCAGCACAAGCGCGGCGCGGCCCAGCCGCAGCCGGTCCGCGCGCACCACCAGATGGGCGCCCTTGGCCCGCCGCAGGTGAAACCGCGGCGGGCCCGCGAGCGCCGCCACCTCTTCGGCCCATACCCCCGCCGCGTTGACCGTCGTGCGCGCGGACACCGTGACGGTCTCGCCGCTCGGCAGGTCGACGACCCGAGCCCCGGCGATGCGGCCGTCCCGTTGGACGAGTTCGACGGCGCGGGCGTAGTTGAGGGCCACCGCCCCGCGCGCCTGCGCCGCGCGCAGCACGGCGATGACGAGGCGCGCGTCGTCGGTCTCGGCGTCGTAGTACAGGTAGGCGCGGCGAAGACCGTCGAGACGCAGCGCGGGCAGCAGACTTCGCGCGGCGTCGTGCGACAGCGCCCGGTGGGGCCGGTTCGCCAGGCGGCCGGCGAGCCGGTCATATGCCCACAGGCCGGCCGACGCGCCGAGCGGCGCCAGGGCGCTCAACATCCGCGGCAGGCGGATGCCGAGCGGCCGGCGCGCGTCCGCGTAGAGCGGCAGGACAAACGGCAGCGAACGCACCAGATGCGGCGCGTTGCGGAGCAGCCGCTCGCGCTCGGCGAGGTCCTCCCGGACCTGCCGGAGATCCCCGAGCGGCAGGTAGCGCAGACCGCCGTGCACCAGTTTCGTGGAGCGGCTGCTCGTCCCGCCGGCGAAATCGCCCTGCTCGACGAGCGCGACGGACAGTCCGCGCGCCGCCGCGTCGAGCGCGACGCCCGCGCCGGTAATCCCGCCCCCGATTACGAGCAGGTCGAACGGCCCCGCCCCGAGACGCCCGCGGCAGGCCCGCCGCACGGGGTCTCCCACGGCGTGATCCAGCGAACGATCGGGCGGCGAGTTGTCCGGCGGGCTCAACACGGCCTGCACTTGGCGGCGCGGCACGGCGGGTCCTGTCGTCGTCGGCCGCCCGGCGCCGGAGTGCTCTCCGGCATGACCGTCTCGACGCGGCGCAGAAGTATGTGCCTCGCGGCCAACGTGTCCGGGGGTGGAGAGATGAGCGATCTTGCGCGACTGGGGTCCGAAGGGGACCTCAACCTCTCGCCGCGGCGCGCGCGGTGGCAGGCCGAACACCTGGACGCCGAGACGCGCGCGCTGCTCGCGGAAGACGCGCGGTACTTTCTGCACCAAGCCCTCTCCACGCCGTGCCTCAACGCGCTGCGCGGCTGCGGCGGCGCGTCGATCGAAGACCTGCAGGGCCGCCGGTACCTCGACTTTCACGGCAACTACGTGCACCAGGTCGGCTTCGCCAACCCCGCCGTCATCGAGGCGATCAAGGCGCAGCTCGACGAGCTGCCGTTCTGCACGCGCCGCTACACCAACCGGACGGCCGTGGCGCTGGCCCGCCGGCTCGCGGCGCTCGCGCCCGGGGATCTCAACAAGGTGCTCTTCTGTCCGGGCGGCACCGGCGCGGTCGGCATGGCGCTCAAGCTCGCCCGCGCGGCGACGGGCCGGCACAAAACGATCTCGATGTGGGAATCGTTTCACGGCGCCTCCCTCGACACGATCTCCATCGGCGGCGAGCGCATCTTCCGTGAAGGCGCCGGGCCGCTGCTGCCCGGCGCCGAACACGTCCCGCCCCCCGATCCCTACCGCTGCGTGTGGGACTGCCACGCCCGCGGGGGCTGCGATCTCAAGTGCGCCGCGTACATCGAGTACGTGCTCGAGCGGGAAGGCGACGTCGCGGCGGTGGTCGCGGAGACGGTGCGCGCGACGCCCGTCGTGCCGCACCCGGAGTTCTGGCGCACGGTCCGCCGGGCGTGCGACCGGCACGGCACGCTCCTGATCCTCGACGAGATCCCGACGGCGCTCGGCCGGACCGGCACGATGTTCGCGTGCGAGCAGTTCGGCGTGGTGCCGGACATGCTCGTCATCGGCAAGGGCCTCGGCGGCGGAATCTTGCCGCTCGCGGCGCTGATCGCCCGGGAGGACCTCGACGTCGCCGCCGACCGGGCGCTCGGCCACTACACACACGAGAAGAATCCGGTCGCCTGCGCCGCCGGCCTGGCAACGCTCGATTATATTGAAGAGCACGGCCTGCTCGCGCGCTCGCGCGAGCTCGGCGGCTACCTGCTCGGCCGGCTCGAGGCGATGAAGGCCCGGCACCCGCTGATCGGCGACGTGCGGGGGATCGGGCTGCTCGCCGGCGTCGAGCTCGTCGCCGACCGCGCCTCGCGGACGCCCGCGGCGGACGCCGCCGACGCGGTCATGTACGCGGCGCTCGCACGGGGCCTCAGCTTCAAGCTTACGGGAGGCAACGTTATCCTGCTGGCGCCCCCGCTCACGGTAACCAAGGAGGAGTTGGACCGCGCGGTGGCAATCCTCGATGAGAGCCTCTCGGACGTAGAACGTCAACGACGCTGACGGAGGGTGCGCAATGTCCGTGCATAATCCCCTGGATCTTCCCGCCGACCTGCCGGTGCCCGTGGACGACGGTGCAACCGCCCATCTCACCGGGATGCGCCTGCCGTCGATCGCGCTCGTGTCCACGGCCGGCGGGGCGGTCGACCTGTCGGCGCTGGCCGGCCGGACGGTCGTGTACTGCTTCCCGCGCACGGGCCGGCCGGACCAGGCGGTGCCGGACGGGTGGGACCAGATCCCCGGCGCGCGCGGCTGCACCCCGCAGTCCTGCGCGTTCCGCGACCGCTACGCGGAGTTCGAAGCCCTCAAGACCCGCGTCTTCGGCCTCAGCACGCAGACCACCGACTACCAGCGCGAAGCCGTGACGCGCCTGCACCTGCCGTTTGCGCTGCTGAGTGATGCGGATTTCAAGCTCACGCGCGCGCTGCGGCTGCCGACGTTCGAGTTCGCCTGGAGCTTCGGCAATCAGCCCGCGGAACTGATCAAACGGCTCACGCTGGTAATCCGCGACGGCCGGATCGAGCACGTCTTCTATCCGGTGTTTCCGTCCAACATGGACGCCGAACGAACCGCGGCGTGGCTCGCGCAGCATCCCGCGTAGATCCGGCGGCGGGCCCGGGAGCCGCGGCCGGGCCGCGGCATCCGTCCCAGACGCATCGCGAGACCCCGGGCCAGCACGCCCTCGGCCTCGCGCTGAACCTCGCCTCGGCCGTCGCCTACAGCACCTCCGGGTTCTGGACGCGCCTCATCCCGCTCGACACCTGGACGATCCTGTTCTGGCGCGGCCTCTTCGCGGGGATCTTCATCGGCGGCGTTATCGTGTGGCGCTACGGGCGGCGCACCCTCGAGATCGTCCGCGGCATCGGCGCCCCCGGCATCGCCGCCGCCTGCCTCTCGACGTTCGCCACCATCATGTACATCAACGCCTTCCGCCTCACGTCGGTCGCGGACGTCATGATCATGAACGCGACCACGCCCTTTATCGCGGCGGTGGCCGGATGGCTGTTGTTCAAAGAATACGAGCGCTGGAGCACGCTCGTCGCGAGCGGCGTCGCCCTGTTGGGCACCGCGGTCATGGTCGGCGGGTCGGTGCGCGAAGGCCACCTCGCGGGCGACCTCCTGGCGTTCGGGATGGCGCTGTGCATGGCCGGGATGATGCTGTTGATCAGGCGGCACCGCGAGACGCCGATGATGCCCGCAGCCTGCCTCTCCGCGCTGCTGTGCCCCCTGTTCGTGTGGCCCCTGGCCCACCCGGCCGCCGCGACCGGCACGAACATGCTCTATCTCGTTCTCTTCGGGGTGACGCAGTTTGGGCTCGGCCTGCTGCTGCTCACGCTCGGCGCGCGCCTCATCTCCGCGACCGAGACGGCGCTCATCCAGGCCGTCGAAGTGCCGCTCGGACCGCTGTGGGTGTGGTTCGCGTTTCGCGAGGTGCCGCCGGTGCCGACCTGGATCGGGGGCGCGATCATCATGGCCGCGGTGGCCGGCCACGTCTACAGCAGCCGGCGGCCTTCCGCCTCCGGGCCGGCACCCGCCGCGTAGGCGATCGCCGGCACAGCCTGCCGGCTAGGGGTGTCCGCTTTCGTACAGCCAGCGCGCGACGAGAGCCTCTGTGTCGCCGCCGAACGACTCGCGCGATCCCTCCGAGAGCACGGTCCCGGTCCGCATCACGTAGACATAGTCCGCGATCTCGAGCGCCCGCTTGATGTTCTGGTCCACCAGGAGCACGGCCTTGCCCTGCGCGGCGAGCTCTTTGATGAAGCGGTAGATCTGCGTCGCCACGCGCGGCTCGATGCCGGCGGTGGGCTCGTCGATGAGGAACACGGCCGGATCGTGCATGAGGCTGCGCGCGATCTCGAGCTGACGCTGCTGGCCGCCGCTCAGCGTGCCGGCCGGCTGGCGCCGCTTCTCGGCGAGGATGGCAAACTGCTCCAGGGCGCGCTCGACAAGCGCGTCGACGCGGGCGCGATGCCGCTTGAGCCGCCACGCGCCCAGGCGCAGATTCCACTCGACGGTCAGGTGGGGGAAGATGCTCGGCCGCTGCGGCAGATAGGCGATGCCGTGGTCGCCCATCTGGTGGGGCGCGACACCCCGGATCGAGCGGCCGTCCAGGGTGACTTGGCCTTCCATGGGCGGCAGAAATCCGAACAACACTTTGAGCAGCGTCGACTTCCCGGTGCCGTTTGGACCGAGGACGCACCGGACATGGCCGCGCGGCGCCTCGACCGACACGCCGCGCAGGATGTTGATCCCGGGCAGGTAGCCCGCCACGAGATCGCGCGCGGCGAGACAGTGTGCCGTGGCAGCGGCCGCCGGGACGGCCGGCCCGTTCGTCATTCCAGTCCCGAGTACGCGGCTAGCACGGTCTGGTCCGCCCGTACGACGGCCGGGAGGCCGTCCGCGATCTTGCGCCCCCGAGCCATGACGACCAGCCGGCGCGCGATGCGAAGAATCGATTCCATGTCGTGATCCACGACGACGAACGTCCGGCCGGACTGGTGGAGCTCCTGAATCCGCTTGATCAACTCATCCCGCAGGCGCGGATGGACGCCGGCGAACGGCTCGTCGAGGAACAGGACGGCGGGCTCCAGCATGAGCGCGCGCCCGAGCTCCAGGAGCTTCTGCTGGCCGCCGGAAAGGTTCTTCGCGTCGAGCCCTTCGAGGTGAATGAGGTTGAGAAAGCTCAGGTACTTCCGTGCCTGCCGCACGGCGGAGTCCCGGGCGGACCCCGGCCGGGTCAGGCCCGGGACGAGCATGTTCTCGAGGACGGTCATCCGGCCGAACAACTGCGTCAGCTGAAAGGTTCGCGCCACGCCGCGCGCGGCGAACTCGTGCGCCGGACGCGACGTCATGCGGTGGCCGCGCACCACGACATGGCCGGACTCCGGACTCAGGTGCCCCGTCAGCACGTTGATGAGCGTCGTCTTGCCGGAGCCGTTGGGCCCGATTAGCCCGATCAGGTCGCCCGCCGCGACCGAGAAGTCGACGCCGTCGACCGCGGCGATGCCGCCGAAGTGCTTCGCGAGCCCGGCGCCCTCGATCAACACGCCGTTCGGCGACGCCTGCGCATCCCGCAGGCCCGTTCCCGCGGAGGGGCCCGCCGTCATTCGCCGGACCCGCCCTGTCCGACTTCGCCGACCACGGACTCCGCGGCGGCCACGGGCCGCCGGACCTCGCCGAGGCGCATGAACTGCTGCCACAGCGGGGTCAAGAGACCGTTCCTGGCAAAGCGCATTGTCAGGAGCAGTACGATGCCGAAGATCTCCAGCCGCCAGATCCCGAACCGCCGCAGATACTCCTCGAGGAACTCCACGCCGATGGCCCCGCCGACGGCCGTCGGAATGCGCTCCATGCCTCCGATGACGGCCATCACGACGATGAGGGCCATCCGATCGAGATCCCCCAGGTCCGGGGTCAGCACGGGGATGTAGTGCGCGAAGAAGGTGCCGGCCAGTCCGGCAAACGCGCTCGCGACCGCGAAGACCAGAATGCGGAAACGCGCGACCGCCACGCCCGACGCCGCCGCGGCCTGTTCGTCCTCGCGGATCGCTCTGAGAAACAACCCCCAGCGCGAGTGCACCAGGAGCCCCATGAGGGCGAGCGACCCGGCAAGCAGGCCGAAGACCGTGTAGAAGTACGGCAGCCTCGACGCCGTGTTGAACAGCGGCACGGTGTGCAGGCCGGTCATGCCGCGCGTGACCTGGTCCTCGGTCGACACCGTGATCCGGACGATCTCCGAGAACGCGAGCGTAAAGATCGCGAGATACGGGCCGGTGAGCCGGAGGCAGACCGCGCCGATGCCCGCCCCGACGAGGCCGCAGAGGACCACGCCCGTCGCCATCCCGAGCGGCACCGGAATCCCCGACCACTGCACCAGGAGGGCCGACGAATAGGCGCCCACCGATGCGAACGCCACGTGGCCGAGCGAGAACAAGCCGGCGTAGCCTGCCAACAGCGACCAGCTCGCCGTCAAGATCGCGTAGAACATGGCGATGATGAGGATGTGCATCCAGTAGGAGTTGAGGAGATGGCCGTAGCCGAGCAGCAGCGCCCCGGCGGCAAAAAGCAGAACGGCGGGCAGGCCGCGCACCGGCCTAGTCCATGCGGAGGTGGCGCCGGCCAAAGAACCCCGTCGGCCGGAACATCAGCACCACCATCAGCACGAACACGGAGAACGCGTTGGAGTACGACAGCGCGCGCGTGACGTCGGGCAGGAACGCCGTAAACAGCGCCTGGGCTTCGCCGAGCGTGATGCCGGCGAGCACGCTGCCGGCGACCGACCCCATGCCGCCGAGGATCACGATCACGTACGACTGGACGTTGGGCAGGACGCCCATGTCCGGCGACAGCGAGAAGATGGGGCCGATCAGCGCCCCCGCGGCGGCGGCGAGCGCCGCGCCGACCGCGTACGCCAGCGTGTTGAACCGGTGCGGGTTGATGCCGACGATCGAGGCCGAGTCGCGCGACTGGCTGACCGCGTCAAGGGCCTGCCCCCAGATCGTACCGTTCATGAAGTAGAGGAGCGCGAAGATCAGCAGCAGGCCGACGACGCCGGCGACCAGCCGGTCATTCGTCACGACGAGGGCGCCGATCCGGTGAACACCGGCCACAAACGACGGCGGCCGGAGGGGGAACACGCCGAAGGCGATGATCGCCGCGTTGCGCAGGAAGAACGCCAGGCCGAACGTGACGAGGATGCCGTACTCGTCCTTGCGCTCCGTTCGCTCGCTGTACAACGGGGTCAGCAGCAGCCGCTCCAGCACGACGCCCAGGGTGAAGATGGCCGCCATCGCGATGAACATGGCGGCGAACGGCGGGACGCCCGCCAGGGTGATCGCGTAGTACGCCGTATAGCCGCCCAGCATGTAGAGATCGCCGTGTGCGAAGTTGACGATCTTCAGGATGGAAAAGATCAGCGTAACGCCGACGGCCACCAGCGCGTAGATGATGCCGATGACGAGACCGTTGGTAGCCTGGATCAGAAAATAATCCATCGGTCGGCCGCGAAGACGCCGGGGTCAAAAAACGGAGGAAGGCGCGTCGCGGCGCACGCCGCAGGCCCAGCGGTACACTGCGACGGCCTTCCCCCGAACGGTCTCGCTATCCCGCCGCGCGCCGCATCACTGCGCCGGCTTCTTGTAGGTGTACGGCACGGTCGCGAGGCTCCGCGGCCAGATCACCGGGGCGTCCTCGGGCTTCTGTCCGACCTTGTCGTACTGAAGCAGGTAGAGCGGCGCGTCGACGTACTGGTGATAGGCCCAGTCCGGGCTGTGGCTGGTCGAGAACGCGTAGGCGCCGCGCGTGCCGCTCCACTTCGACGTCTCGAGCGCGTGGATAATCGCCTTGGGATCGGTGCTGCCGGCGCGCTTGATCGCATCGACCACGATGTACGCCGCATCATAGCTCTCCATGGATTGCGGCGTGGTCCCGGACTTGAAGCGGGCTTCGAACGCGGCCACGAACGCCTTGGTCTTGGCGTTCCACTTGGCCTTCGGCAGGCCGGGGTTCTCGGTGATCAGGCCGACGCCGGCCTCCCTTACGTTCTTCCAGAAGGCCTCGGTGGTCGCCGGGCCGCCGGAGTTGTATGTGCCGGTGTGCGCGCTCGGGGCGAGCCCGAGGCTCTTCGCCTGGTTCACCACCGCGAACGCGCCCGCGTCCTCGCTGATCGCGACGGCGAGAAAATCATAAGGCGGATTGTGCGCCAGGATGCGCTGCAGCTGTGCCGTGAACTCCGTCTGGTTAAGGTCCGCACCGACGACATCGTAGTGGATCCCGTGCTTCTTGAAATTCTCGACCAGCACGTCGCGGTGGCCCTCGCCGCCGTCCGTCTTCTCGTACAGCAAGAGGACGTTCTTGAACCCCGCGGCGGCGATCCAGTCGCCGTAGCGGTTCGCGATGATCGCCTGGCACGGCGCGACCCGGAAGACCTCGGGGTAGCCCTTGGCCGTGATCTTGTTGGCCCAGACGTCGACCGCGACGATCGGCGTGCCGGTCTTGTGCGCGACCTCCATCTCGGCAAGGAACACACCGCTGTGGAACTCGCCGAAGATGGCGGCGACGTGCTCCTGCGCCGTCAGCCGCTCGGCGCCCGCGGTGCCCTCTTCCGGCTTCCCGCGAGTGTCGGCCTCAACGATCTTGATCGGCCGGCCGAGTACTCCACCGGCCTTGTTGATCTCGTCTTGGGCCATCAGCGCCGCGTCCAACATCAGCTTGCCGTCCTCGTAGCCTCCGGGCGGCGACAGCGGTCCGACTTCCCCGATCTTGATCGGCTCAGCCGCGCTCCAGCTCATCTGGATCGGCACGAGCAAGAGTCCTGCCAGTGCCAGCACGGCGAGACCGGTAAACGCCCCACGTCTCGAGATCCTCATTACGTCGTGCCCCCCTTCGTCTCGGATGTCCTGTCGGTGATGCCCGCTGTCATCTCCCGGGTTCGTTCGGACCGCTCCCGCGGCACCCCCCTTATGCACCGATGTCCGTCAGCGCGCCGTCGATCGCCTGCACGCCGGCTTCGATTTCCTCTTCGGAGACCACCAGCGGCGGCGCCGCGAGGAACACGTTGTAGCGGCCCATGATATTGGCGCCGCGCTTGCGGGCCGCGGCCACGAGCGACTTCATCGGGCTGGGCCCCGCGCCGCGCTTGGCGAACGGCTCGAGCGGCTCCTTGGAGGCGCGGTCCTTGACCAGCTCGAGCCCCCAGAACAGGCCCAGGCCGCGCACGTCGCCGACCTTCGGGTGCCGCTCCGCCATCTTGCGCAGCTTCGGACCGAGTACTTCGCCCATCCGGCGCGCCCGCTCCACCAAGCGCTCCTCTTCGAACACCTCGAGGTTGGCGATGCCGGCCGCGCACGCGAGCGGGTGGCCCGAGTAGGTCAGGCCGGCCCACAGCACATGGTCGTCGAAGTGGCGCGAGACCTTTTCGTTCACCAGCACGCCGCCGAGCGGCACGTACCCGGAGGTGACGCCCTTCGCGAACGAGATCATGTCCGGCAGCGCGTGCCAGTGCTCGCACGCGAACCACTCGCCGGTCCGGCCGAATCCCGTCATCACCTCGTCGAAAATCAGCGCGATGCCGTAGCGGTCGCAGATCTCCCGCACGCCTTTGAGGTAGCCCTCCGGGTAGATCACGAGACCGCTGCCGCCGATCATCGCCTCGATCAAGATCGCGGCAAAGCTGTCCGGCCCTTCGTACATCAGCACCGTCTCGAGGTGTTCGAGCGCCGCGGCCGTCTCGCGCTCCGCCGGCACCGCAAACGGGCTCCGGTAGGGGTAGGGCGTGAGGAAGCGCGTCACGCCGGGGATGCCCGGCTCGACCGGCCACCGCCGCGGGTCGCCGCTCAGCGTGATGGCGCCGTAGGTCGCGCCGTGATAGCCGCGGTAGGAGACGAGCACCTTCTGGCGCCCGGTGTACATCCGCGCCATCTTGACGGCGTTCTCGTTGGCGTCGGCGCCGCCGTTCGTGAAGAAGACCTTGGGATACGCCTGGTTGGGGGCGATGCGCGACAGCTTCTCGGCGAGGCGTGCGCGCGGCTCCGTCGAGAAGCTGGGATTGACGAACGTGAGACGCTCGGCCTGCCGCTGGATGCCCGCGATGATCTTGGGGTGACTGTGCCCCGCGTTGACGTTGATCAGGCCGGAGCAGAAGTCGAGGATCCGCTCGCCGTCCGCGGTGTAGAGATAGCACCCCTTCGCGTGGTCGATGGCAAGAGGTCCCGGCCCGCTCTGCGCCTCCCACGGGATCAAGACGTGCTCTCTGGTCAGCTGTGCGGTTGCCTGCGTCGCAGGCGTAGTCTTGGTGACCGCCATGAACTCCCCCCCCCGGGCCGGCCGGAACACGATCGGTCGTCCGATGCGATTGGTCCCCTTTCACCGCCGCCCGGCGGCCTCCCTGCGGCGGAGGATGATGGTCCGGTAACGGACGCGTTAACGTCCCGTGAAAATTCGCGCCGGGCGAACGTCAGTGCGTGCCGTTCAGGACGTACTCGAAGACGTCGAAGTTGCGCAGCGACGCGCGCGCCCGATCCGCATACTCGGCAGACAGGCGCCGCGAGACGAAGAACGGGACCGGCTGTTCGGCGAGGCTTCCGTGCGAGCGGAGGCGCTCCCCCGCCAGCTGCGAGAGGTCGTGATCGACGGCGCGCGCGCCGATCGCGCGGCCCCGCTCGCCGATGACCGCGACGTCGCCCTCGCGATCGAAGGGCAGCTCGAACCTCGCGCAGGCCTCCTCACGAACGAGCGCCAGGCCCACTCCCGGCAGCGACCGCACGTGGCGCAGCACCGCGTCGCGATCCACGCCGGGCCGCATGAGATGCACGCGCACGAAGCCGCCGAGAGCGCCGTGATGGCGTACGAACGGGTCGGTGATCGGACAGATGACGCGCGTCGCGCCCTCGCCGAACGTCTCGTCCAGACGGTCGCCGAGGTACAGCACGTTGGGCCGTCCGTCCGGCAGCGCCATGTCGGTCATGCCGTGATCGGCAACGACCCCCACCGTGGCGTCCAGGGCGGCCAGCACGCCGAGCCGCTCGTCGACCGCGCGCATGAACGCGTTGGCCTCCGGCGTGCCCGGCGCGTACTTATGCTGGACGAAATCCGACAGCGACAGGTACATGAGGTCCGGCCGGCGCGCCCGCAGCAGCGCGATGCCGGCGTCCAGCACGAACAGGGAGAGATCCGCGCTGTACGGGTCCGGCTCCGGCCGGCCGACGAGATCGAGCACCCCGGCGATGCCGTGCTCGGCCTCGGTGGCCGCGGCGGCGTGCTCCGCGGAAAACGCGATGCCGCGAAGATCCTTGCCGAGCGCCTTGCGGAGCTTGTCCTTGGCGGTCACCGCGATGACCCCGGCGCCGGCCTGGGAGAAGCACGCCAGAATCGTCGGGGCGCGCAGCGGCGTCGCGTCCGTCATCATGATCTCGCGGCCGGTGTCACGGTCGAGGTAGTAGTTGCCGGACACGCCGTGGACGGCCGGCGGCGCCCCGCACACGATCGACACGTTGTTGGGGTTGGTGAACGACGGCATCGCCGCGGCCGCGATCGCCGAGAAGCCGTCCCGCGCCATCCGGTCGAGGAACGGAATCACCCCGGCGGCGCGCGCCGCCTCGATGTACGACGGGTCGCAGCCGTCGAAGCAGACGACGACCGCCGGCCGCGCCGGCCAAGACAGCACGCGTCCGTTGACCTGCACCGGCGTCTTCACCGCCGCTCGGCCTCCGGCCGCCTGTCCCCCCTCGCGGGGGAAAAGACGTCCGTGCTCAGATAGCGGAGGCCCGAATCCACGATGATCGTCGCGACGACGGCGCCCGGGCCGAGCCGCTCCGCGACGCGCAGCGCGGCGACGACGTTGGCGCCCGTGGACGTGCCGGCGAAGATCGCCTCCTCCCGGGCGAGGCGCCTCGCCATCGCCTTCGCGTCGCCGGTGCTCACCGTCAGCACCTCGTTCACCTCGTCGGGTTTCCACAACGGCGGGATGAACCCGATGCCGATCCCTTCGATCTTGTGCGAGCCGGACGGCCGGCCCGACAGAACCGCCGACTCCGCGGGCTCCACCGCGACCACCAGAAGGTCCCGGTTGTGCCGCCGCAGCGCGGCCGCGGCGCCGTGAATCGAATGCGCCGTGCCGACCGCATGGACGAGCGCGTCCACGCGGCCGCCCGCCTGCCCCCAGAGCTCCTCGCCGAGCGGATGATAGCCGGCTTCGCCGTCGCGGTTGTTGAGCTGGTCCACCGACCAGTGCCCCGGACGCCGGCTGATCGTCCCGGCCGTCGCGATCATGGTCTTGATGAGCGCGGCGTTGATGGCGCCGCGCTCGCTCGGCACATCGGTGAGCTCGGCCCCGTACGCCAGCATCGTGAACCGCTTCTCGTCCGCGAACGCGTCCGAGAACACGAAATGGCTCTTGAACCCGAGCGCGGCGCAGACGAAGGCCAGCGAGACGCCCGTCGTCCCGGCAGTGTACTCGACCACAGTCCCGCCGGGCGGCAGGCGCCCGTCCGCGGCCGCGCGCTCGACCACCGCGCGCGCCATCCGGTCCTTCATGCTGCCGGTCGGATTCGCGGACTCGACCTTCGCGACAACGCGCGCCGCCCGGGCGGGCACCACGCGGCGCAACTCCACGAGCGGTGTGTTGCCGATCGCATCGAGCACGCGGTTTCCACGGGCGGTCTCCATGCGCCAGTAGTTCAAGGCGCGTCCGCGCCTTCCATCTAAGACGCGCGGCGCCGCCGGGCCCGTCCCGCCACGGGCGTTGACTCCATGACGGCCGGCCGCCTGTGGCCGGCCCGGCGCGTGGAGGGTTCGCGCGCGCGGCGCGGAAGAGGACGCTCCCATGAGCGGCACCGTGCGCGGCCTCTTGACGCTCGACGAGCTCCGATCGCTCGTCGCGTCCGGCGAGATCGACACCGTCATCGCCGCGATGGTCGACATGCAGGGCCGGTTGATGGGCAAGCGCGTCACCGGGCGGTTCTTCCTCGACCAGGTGGCGGAGAGCGGCGCCCACGCCTGCAGCTACCTCCTCGGCGTGGACGTCGAGATGGAGCCCCTGCCCGGCTACCGGCTCACGAGCTGGGACAGCGGCTATCACGACCTCCACATGCGGCCCGACTTCGGCACGCTCAGGCGGATCCCGTGGCTCGAGGGCACGGCGCTCGTCCTGTGCGACCTCGCGCACGACGACGGCGCGCCTATCGAGGAGTCGCCGCGACAGATCCTTCGCCGGCAGGTCGCACGCGCGCACGAGCGCGGGTATTCGGCGATGGTCGCGTCGGAGCTCGAGTTCTACATCTTTCGGGAATCCTACGCGAGCGCGCAGCGCAAGCAGTTCGTGAACCTGGAGCCGTACGGCCGGTACATCGAAGACTATCACATCCAGCAGGGCACCAACGAAGAGTGGCTCATCCGCCAGATCCGGAACGGGCTCGACGCCGCGGGCGTGCCGGTCGAGTTCAGCAAAGGCGAATGGGGTCCGGGGCAGCACGAGCTGAACCTCCGGTACGCGGCGCCGGTGGAGATGGCGGACCGGCACACGGTGTTCAAGCACGGCACGAAGGAGATCGCCGCGCTCAACGACGTGGCGATCACGTTCATGGCCAAGTGGCGGGCCGACCTCGCCGGCTCCTCGTGCCACCTCCACGCCAGCCTGTGGGACCGCGACGGGCGCCGCAACCTCTTCTGGGAGGAGGGGGCGCGGCCGCTCGGCATGTCGCCGCTGTTCCGGCACTTCCTCGGCGGGCTCCTCGCCGGGGCGCGTGAGCTGGCGTACTTCTTCGCACCCTACATCAACTCGTACAAGCGATACATGGCCGGGACGTTCGCGCCGGTCGCGGCGGTCTGGAGCCACGACAACCGGACCTGCGGCTTCCGTGTCGTGGGCCGCGGGGACGGCCTCCGCGTCGAGAACCGCATTCCCGGCGCCGACGCGAATCCGTACCTCATGTTCGCGGCGACGCTCGCGGCCGGCCTGTGGGGCATCGAACGTCGCATCGAGCCGCCCGAGATGTTCGAAGGCGACGCCTACCGCGCGCCCGATCTGCCGCGCATCCCCCGCACGCTCCGCGACGCGACGGCCGCGCTCGAGCGAAGCGAAATCGCGCGGGAAGCGTTCGGCGATCGCGTCGTCGACCACTACCTGCACACCGCGCACCTCGAGCAGGAGGCCTATGACCGCGCCGTGACCACCTGGGAGCTCGCCCGCAACTTCGAGCGGACCTGATGCGCCTCGACGGCAAGGTCGCCCTGATCACCGGCGCCGGCAGCGGCATGGGCCGGCTCGCGGCGCAGGTGTTTTCGCGCGAGGGCGCCCGTGTCGTCCTCGCAGACGTCTCGCAGGACGCGGGGGAAGCGGCCGCATCAGAGGTCGCGCGCGCCGGCGGCGAGGCCGTGTTCGTGCCGGCCGACGTCGCGCGGGAGCGGGACGTGCAGACGCTGGTCCGCCGGGGCGTCGAAGCCTTCGGGCGCCTCGACGTGCTGTATAACAACGCCGGCATCTTTCCGGCCGACGACGGCTCCGTGGTGGACGTCGCCGAAGAGGTTTGGGACCGCGTGATGGCGGTCAACCTCAAGGGCATCTACCTCTGCTGCAAGCACGCGATCCCGGAGCTGCTGCGCGCCGGGGGCGGCTCGATCGTCAATGTCGCGTCGTTCGTCGCGCTCGTGGGCTGCACCGTGCCGCAGGACGCCTACACGGCCAGCAAGGGCGGCGTGATCGCCCTCACCAAGTCGCTCGCCGTGCAGTTCGGCCCGAAGCACATCCGGACCAACGCGATCGCCCCCGGGCCCATCGAGACGCCGCTGCTCATGTCGTGGCTGCTCACCAACCCCGCCGAAAAGAAGAAGCGTCTCGACCGGATTCCGGCCGGCCGGTTCGGGCGGCCCGAGGATATCGTCAACATGGCGCTCTATCTGGCGTCGGATGAGGCGGCCTGGGTCAACGGCGCCGTGATGGTCGTCGACGGCGGCATCACGTCCAACTACTTCTAACCATGCTGCGGACACGCGCCGCCGTCCCGGACGACGCCGAGGCGATCGCGCGCATCTATAATGAAGGCATCGAAGACCGCGTCGCCACCTTCGAGACCCGGCCGCGGAGCGCCGAAGATGTGGGCGGCTGGTTCGACGGGGTGCATCCCATCGTCGTCGCCGAGGACGGCGGCCGGGTGCTGGCGTTCGCGTCCACATCGACCTACCGGCCGCGGGACTGCTACGCCGGGATCGCGGAGTTCTCGGTCTACGTCGCGCGGGAGGCCCGGGGCCGCGGCGCCGGGCGCGCCGCGATGGAGGCGCTGATCGCGGCGTCCGAGCGGGCGGGGTTCTGGAAGCTTGTCTCCCGGGTGTTCCCGCAGAACACGGCCAGCCTGCGGCTGCTCAAATCGTTGGGCTTTCGCGAGGTCGGGTACTACGAGAAGCACGCCAAGCTCGATGGCGCCTGGCTCGACGTGGTGATCGTGGAGAGGCTGCTGCCGGCGAACGTCCGCTGAGGGCGAGGCGCCGCCGAAGGGGGACCCGATGCCCGGTTGGACCACCTATCCCGAAGAATCACCGCCCGCGAAGGTCGCCTCACTCGCCGAGCAGATCGAGCGCGACGGCGGTCACGTGCTGGCCGCGTATCGCGAACCGGTCGGGGAACACTGGCAGATCTTCTGCCTCCTGCCGACAGACAAGGTCGACGCGACGCCCTACCAGCGCGACCTGTCCCCGACCCACGTCAAGCGTCTTCAGGCCGTCGTGAAGAAGCTGGACCGCGCCGTCGATCCGATCGTCGTGATGTCGCCGGAGCCCGGCACGTATTGGACGCCGAACGGCAACCACCGCCGCGAGGTGATGCGCAAGCTCAAGGCGGACATGATCCCGGCCATCGTCATCCCGGAGGCGGACGTCGCCTTCCAGATCCTCGCGCTCAACACGGAGAAGGCCCATAATCTAAAAGACAAGTCGCTCGAGGTCATCCGCATGTACCGCGGCCTCGTCGAGGCGCAGCCCTCGCGGGGCGAGGAGGACTACGCGTTCGAGTTCGAGGCGGCGTACTATATCACGCTCGGCCTCCTGTACGAGAAGAACAAGCGATTTGCCGGCGGAGCGTTCGCGCCGATCCTCCGGCGCGTCGACGGTTTTTTGAAGGGCTCGTTTCCCAAGACGCTGCCGCAGCGCGAGGAGCGCGCGTCGCTGGTGATGCAGGCCGACGAAGCGCTGGCCGGCGTGGTGGAGCGGCTGAAGAAGCGCGGCCTCCGCCACCCCTACGTGAAAAACTTCGTCCTGGCCCGGACCACCCCGCTCACGCGCGCGCGGAAGACCCTGCCCGGGTTCGATCAGACGTTCAAGAAGCTCGCCGCGAACATCGAAGCGTTCGACATCTCCAAAGTCCGCTACGAGGACATCCAGCGCGCCGCGATCATGGCGGTGCCGGCCGCGACCTAGTCCTCCGCGCCGGACACGGCGGTCCCCCCGGGCTACTTGAGCCCGTACGCAACGAGCGCGTGCGCGGCGCCGACGTAGACACGGCCGTCGAACACCGACGGCGTGACGAACCGGTGCGTGGCGCCGGGCCCGTCTCCGTTCGCCGACGTGTAGAGCGGCGCGCCGCTGCGGGCGTCGAAGGCGTGCAGCGAGCCGGTCCCGGTATCGATCACCCACACGATGCCGTTCGCGTCCGAGCCCGTCACGGCCGGCGCGCCGGGGTCTTGCATGGCGGGGCTGCACCACGCGACGTCGAGCGTGGAGGCGTGGGACTGCGCGGACACGCCGAGCCGCAGCGCGACGACGCCGCCCATATTCTTGCACGGCGCCGGCTGCGCGCCGCGGCCCGTTCCCGGCAGGTAGATGAACCGCCCGGCCGTCCCGCCGTCCCAGTAGGCGCCGGCGGAAAAGATCCGCGCGTTGCCGGACCGGCAGTCGCCGAAGACGCACCGGCTGTAGACGCCCTCGCCGCCGACCCCGTCGCCCTTGGCGACGCCGCCGAGGTTGTCGCGGTTGATCAGGTAGGCGACGCCCTGCTTCCCGGCGGCGAGCACGAGATGCGGCGTGGCGGTCCCCGGCTGATCCGGCAGCACGATCGGCGTCAGCGACCCGAGGTCGATGTCGCCGTTGTTGAGGGGCACGTAGTTGCTCGGCATGAAGTAATCGCGGGTCGAGCCGGAAAAACGCAGGGACGGCGACGTCTCGAGCCGCAGCACGGCCTCGCCGAAATCGATCCGCCCGCCGGAGTCGCTGTTGCCGGTCCCGGCGTACAGGCGCTCGCCGTCGGAGGAGATCCCGCCGGTCGCCCAGATCCCGCCCATGCGGCTCGTCGGGGTCGCGTAGCCTTCCTGGCGGCCGGGCGACCCGACCGGAACCGCCGCCACCCAGCCGTGATAGTCGCCGCAGTCGCCCCAATAGCCCCCAAAGGGAATGTAGACGGTGCCGCGCAGGAACGTGAGCGCGCCTCGCTGCTGCTGCGGCCGGGCGTCGAAGGTGAGGCCGTTGGACGCCGGGGGATCGATCGTCACCGGCCAGCCGGTGCGCACGGCACCCGTGTCGAGGCTGAGCGCGGCGATCCGGTAGGACCGCGTGCGCCCGCCGTCCGGCGTGGTCTGGGCCACCGCGAACAGCGCGCCGGACGCGCGGTCGGCGACCGGCGTGCCCGTAATCCCGACCGGGTCGATGTTGCCGCACGGCAGGCTCGATCGCGGCACGGGCGTGCCGAGCGAGACGGGACCCCACACGCGCGCGCCGCTCTCCGCGTCGAACGCGTAGACGGCGTCGTGCTCGGTCGCGACGTACACGACCGTCCGCGCCTGCCCGCGCACGGTGACCCCCGGCACCACGAGCGGCGACGCGTAGACGTCGCCGTCCACGGACTCGCTCCACAGGCGGCGCAGCGAGCGCGACCGGACCGCCTCGGGCGTCAGCAGGTGCTCGCCGGGATCCCATCCCGTGCGCGCGAGATCGTAGTGGAAGGTCTGGATGCCGGCCGGCCCGGCCGGAGCCGCAGGCACGGGCCCCCCGCCTGCTCCGAGGACAAGCGCGGCCGCCAACGGGACGAGGAACCACAGACCGGATCGTGAACGCTTAACCATCACACGTACCCCCGGTGTTGCTTCGCGGCGGCCGCTCTGGTTACATGGTGGCTGACCGGCGACGTCAGCCGGCGGTGCGGCCGGGGAAAAACGACAGGTATGGCGAGAGCGATGCGCATGCCGAGCCGGTTTCGAGCCCTGTACGAGCCCGCCAATGCTCCCGCCGCGCGGCGGGCCGGCCTCACGTTTGTGCGCGCCGTGCGGCGGTTCATCCGGCACGGCGATTTGTTCCCTGCCGCCGCGATCAGTTTTTACGCCATCTTCTCACTGCTGCCGCTGGCCATCCTGCTGCTGGTGAGCCTGCAGCTCATCTTTAACGTGCCCGCCGCCGCGATCAGCAAAAACATGGGCCGGCTCTTCGGCGGACTTACCGACACGGACATCCTGCTGCGGACGATCCGCGACGCCTACTCGCAGCACGCGCGTCTCGGATGGCTGGGAGCCGTGGCCCTGGTCGCGGCGGCCGCCGGCGTCTTCAGCGCGGTACAGGTCGCCCTGAACCGCGTCTGGGAAGTCCCGGGCCGGCACTTTCACCTGCAGTTCCTGCTCGGCATCGTGATGATGGCCACGTCGCTGCTGGTCTTTCTCGGCATGCTGATCCTCATCGTCAATACGATGCGATTTCTTCGGTTCAGCGAGGTCGGCGCGCTCCTCGGCCACCCCCGCCTGCCGCGCACCGGTCCGTTGAGCGGCCTGTCCATCACGACCGCGGTCGCCCAGTTCATGGTCTTCTGGGTCGGCTACCGGATGCTCCCGAACGTTCGCATCCGCTGGGGCGATGCCTGGCTCGGCGCGCTCGTCGGCGCCACCCTGTGGCACATCATCGCGATCGGGCTCGGTTGGTACCTCGCGGTGTTTTCGGACTACTCGACGCTGTACCACCAGGTCGAAGCGATCATGGTCCTGATCATTTGGGTGTACGCGCTGGCCTGCTGCTTCCTGTTCGGCGCGGAGTTCGTGGCGGAGTGGACGCCGTACCCGCACGTGATTCGCGAGGTGGAAGAACCCCACGCGGTCCCGTCGATAGCCGAGCGGCTGGCCGCCGGCGGCAGCTGACGGGGACGCGGCGGCCCGCCCCTGCGGGCTCCATAAGCATTCGGCGAGGGGCCTCGTTGAAGGCCCCTCGCCGTCATTCGCCCTCTTGCCGCGGGTTCAAGCCCGCGCGGTGACGGGCTTGTAGACCGGCGTGAGCCAGTGCCGGTACTCCGGCACCCGGCCTTCCGCGACGGAGAAGTAGACTTCTTGGAGCTTGCGGGTCAGCGGCCCCGGCCGGCCCGACCCGATCGGGTAGTGGTCAATGGAGTTGACCGGGGTGACTTCCGCGCCGCTGCCGCAGAAGAACGCCTCGTCCGCGATGTAGAGCTCGGTGCGGTCGACCTCGCGCTCCTCGACCGGTATCCGCAGCACGTCGCGCGCGAGCTCGAGCACGGTGGTGCGCGTGATCGATTCGAGGATGTTCGCCGTGATCGGCGGCGTGACGAGCCGTCCGCCGCGGATCATCATGAAGCACGCGCCCGGCCCCTCGGACACTTTGCCGCGCTCGTTCAGCATCACCGGCGACCCGTTGTAGCCGTTGAGGCGCGACTCCGTATAGGCGAAGCGTGAGTTGTGGTAGTTCGCGCCCGCCTTCACCCGCGGCGGAACGGAGTTGTCCGAGATCCGCGTCCAGCTGCTCACGCACGAATCGACGCCCTCCGTGATGCCCTTGGAGTGCGGCGCGAGCCGCGGCACGATGAAGCCGCCGGTCGGCTCCTTGCCGGCCTGCGCCGAGCTGGCGTGCTCCTCCTCGCCCACGTACAGCGTCAGGCGGAACCAGACGATCCCCTGGAACTTGTTGGCGCGGAGGACATCGATCTCGGCCTGGGTCAGCTCGTCGGCCGACCACGGAATCGGCATGCGCATGATCTTCGCGGAGTTCCACAGCCGGGCCATGTGATCGGCGTTGCGAAAGATGTAGAGCTCGCGCTCGCCGTCGTTCCAGTAGCCGCGGACGCCCTCGAAGATGTTGGCGCCGCGCAGCACCGTGGCAGTCGACACGTGGACCTTCGCATCCTCCCAAGGCACGATCTTACCGTCGAACCACACGAACTCCGCCCGGTCAGCCATTGATATCCCGCCTCCACCTGGTCCTGTGATTGTTTCACTATACCGCTTTTACCGGCCGCGCGCAGGGGCTCCGCCGCCGCCGCCGAGGCGCAGTTCCTGCGCCGCGTCGAGGAGCCCGGCCCACAGATCGCCGGTGCGCGCGAGCCGGTCGAACACCGTCTCGATCGTCCACCACAGGGGGTCGAACCCGGCCTCGAGCTCCTCCCACGTCACCGGCACGCTGACCGCCGCCTCGTGGATCGGCCGCAGGCTGTAGACGCCGGCGATCGTCTTGCCGCGCGCGTTTTGATTGTAGTCGAGGAAGACTTTGCCGACCCGCTGGTCCACCGCCCACGCGGTCGTGAGCTCGGCGGGATGCTGCGCCGCCAGCCACTCGACCAGCGTCTTGGCGAACGCGTGCGTCTGCGCGTACGTATACCGCCGCCGGATCGGCACGAAGACGTGCAGGCCGGTCTTGCCCGACGTTTTGACGAAGGCGCGCAGCCCCAGCCCGTCGAGCGCGCCGCGCACCCACAGCGCCGCGCGGCGCGCCGCCGCGAAGCCGGGACGGCTGTAATCGGGATCCTTCTCGCCGTGCCGCACCACCGGCTTCTGGCCCTCCGGAAAGATGAACGGGTCGATGTCGAATACGACGAAGTCGGGATAGTTGAGCGCGCTCGACTCAATCGCGGCTTCCGATCCGCCGAACGCCGCGGCCGGGGTCCGGAGGCCGCGCCCGGCCCGTCCCCCCGCGGGAACGATCGGTGTCACGCGGGAGAACCACGCGTGCATCTCGATGCAGCCCATCTGAGTCAGCCACAAAAGAACCGTCTCGTCCGCGCCGACGATCACCCGGATGTCGCGATCCCCCTGGTCGGACCAGACGCGTTCCGTTCGGACGAACGGCGGGGCGTCGGGCACGTCCTTCTGGAAGAAGTCGTCGCCGTCGATCCCGTCCGGCCACCGGCGCAGCGTGAGCGGCCGGTCGGCGAGGTGCTGGATGATGTACGGGGCGATGCGGCGGTAGTACTCGATCACGTCGCCCTTGGTGTATCCGGTGCCGGGAAAGTAGACTTTGTCGAGATTGGTGAACGCCAGGCCGGGCGGCGCGGACGGCGGCCGCGGCGACGGGACCGGGGCGGATCCCGGGGACCGCGCCGGGGCCCGCCGCGCGGAGGTGCGGCGGACGCCGACGGTGTCGCGTGCGCCTTCGGCGCCGGGGGATGCTCCCGCGTCGCGAATTCTCCCCGCGGGGGTGGCGGCCGCCGCCGCCGGACGTTCGAGGCGCACGTCCCCGGCCGCGACGTCGTCCCGCAGGCGCAGGAAAATCGGGAACCGCAGCAGGCCGTCCGGCGTCCACTCGCCGTATTCGACCTCGACGACGACCTCGGGGCGCAGCCACGTGATCGGGCCCGGCACCTGCGGCCGCTTGGCGAAGGGGCAGGTCTTTGTCTCGAGCGGCGCGAGCACCCGGCGGAAGCGCGCCAGATCGGCCTCGCTGAAGCCGCCGCCGGTCTGACCGATGTGCACGAGCGCGCCCGTGCCGTCGTACTGCCCCAGCACCAGCGCGCCGAACGACGTCGACCGCGCGCCGCGTCCGCGCGTCAGGCCGCCGACCACGGCCTCGAGCGTACGGCGGATCTTGACCTTGACCCAGTCGGCGCCGCGGACGCCCGGCCGGTAGGGGCTCGACGCCCTTTTTGCGACGATCCCTTCGAAGCCGTGCTCGCGCGCCGCCTCGAACAGCGCGGTGCCGCGCGCGTCGAGCACGTCGGCTTTGATGAGGCCGGCCGGAAGCGTGAGCGCGTCGAGGGCGGCCCGCCGCTCGGCGAACGGGCGCTGCCGCAAATCCCGTCCGTCGAAGTACAGGCAGTCGAACACCGCGTAGGCAACGTGCACCTCGCCGGCCGCCGGGCGCTCCCCCGATGCCGCGTTGAGGTGCAGCCGCTGCTGCAGCCGGTGAAAGCTCGGCCGGCCGTCGTCGTCGGGCGCGAAGATCTCGCCGTCGAGCACCGCGCTTTCCACGTCGAGCCCGGCGAGCGCGTCGACGATCTCGGGAAACTGCGCGTTGAGCCGGCGGAGGCTGCGCCCGTAGACGACGATATCCTGAGAGGGGCCCTCGCGGCGAATGAAGGCCAGCGCGCGCACCCCGTCCCATTTGACCTCGAACGACCACCCGGCGCGATCGAACGGCTGTTTCGCGGACTCGGCCAGCATCGGCTTGAACGGCTTCGGAAAGGGATCGGCGGCCGGCTTCGCGCGGCCCTTCGTGCCGCCGCCTGAGCGCGGGGCCACGCTCCGGGCGCCCGGCGGCCCCGACGTCCACCGCGCCCCCCGGTCGCCGGCGATTTCCTCGATCGTACGTCCGCTGGCCACCGACCGCCGCCCCGCCGCGACGAACCCCGGCTCGGTGTATTGATCTTTGCCCTTGAACAGCAGCCAGTCGCGCCCGTTGTTGCGTTTCGTGCGGACGAAGTGAAACTCGCCGCGGAGGCGCTCGCCGTCGACATCGAGCGTCATCTTGCCCGCCTCGAACGCCGCCACGGGATCGCCTTCGCGGCACGAATACGTTCCCCGGTCCCACAGCAGGACGGTCCCGGCGCCGTAGTTGCCCGGCGGGATGACGCCTTCGAACTCGCCGTATTCTATAGGATGATCCTCGACGAGGACCGCGAGCCGCTTGTCGGCCGGATCGAGAGAGGGTCCCTTCGGCACCGCCCACGAGCGCAGCACTCCCGCCATCTCGAGCCGCAGATCCCAGTGCAGGCGTGTGGCGTGGTGCTCCTGCACGACGAAGCGCGGCCGGGCCTCACGGGGCGGCGGCGTGGGGCCCGAGCCGGAACGTCCGCTCGGCTCGGGCGTCTGATCGAAGCGCCGCTTCCGGCGATACGTCTCGAGGGTCATCCGGCGGCCGAGACGAGGGCCATCAGCCGTTCGGCGTACGCGACGGCTTCCGGGCCCGTGTCGTGGGTGAAGTAGCAAAAGACCGGCGTCAGCGCAGGCACGCCCGCCAGGTGTTCCGCCCACGCGGCCAACTGCTCGTCGGTGTACCGGAGCCGGTGCAACCGGTAGTATCCCCAGGGCGCGGTGTGCACGAGGGGATCGGTCGAGTCGTCGTCCTCGGCAATGCAGAGCGCGGCCCGGTACGTCCGCAGGGTGTCGTAAACCGCGTCGTCGCGCCAGGTCTCGTGGCGGAACTCGAGCGCGACGTACGGCAGCGGCGGGAGGCCGGCGAGGAACTGCTGCAGCAGGGGCAGATCGCGCTTGAAGGTCGGCGGGAACTGAAACAGCACCGGCCCGAGGCGCGGGCCGAGCACGGTGACGCGCTCGTACAGCCAGCGCACGTTCTCATCGACGTCGCGGAGGCGTTTCATGTGCGTGATGCTGCGGTGCGCCTTGATCGTAAACCGGAACGACTCGGGCGTCTGGTTTTTCCACGTCTCGAACGTCTCCGCGGCCGGCATGCGGTAGAACGAGGCGTTGATCTCGACGGTCGGCAGCCGCGTCGCGTAGAACGACAGGAAGCGTTCGGCCGGCAGGTCCGCGGGATAGAACCCGCCCTTCCACTCCTTGAATCCGAATCCCGAGGTACCGGCCGCCACCCGGGCCGGCGTTCCCGGCGGCGCGGCCATCGCGGTCATCCCTCCGTGCGCATCAAGAGGCCGAGTTCCCGCGCGATCCACATCACGCGGGCGAAGACCGCGGCGGCGATGCCGAACAGCACGGCGTTCAGGCCCAGCGCCCCAGCGACATCGCCCCAAGGCACGGGATGTCCGCTCAGCACCGTCCGCATGCCTTCGAACGCGTACGTGGTCGGCAGCAACCATGCGACGCGCTGCAGCGCCGCAGGCAGGATCGAGACCGGATAGAACACCGCGGAGAAGGGCTGGAAGAGAAACGCTACGGCCCACGCGAGCACCTCGGCGCCCTGACCGTACCGGAGAATGAGCGCGGTTGTGATGATTCCCATTCCCCACGCCGACAAAATGAGGTTGGCGGCAAATGGCAGGAGGCCGAGCGCGTGCGGAAAGATGTTGAAAGTGTAGAGCGCCCACGCGATCGCCGACATCAATACGCTGATCACGGCGACCTTCATCACGCCGAGCACCATCGTCGCGCCAAGGAACTCGGCGGTGCTCACCGGGCTGACGAACACGTTCACGAGGTTGCGCGTCCAGATGTCCTCGAGGAACGAGACCGAGATCGCCTGCTGCACGCGAAAAAAGATGTCCCACAGGATCAACGCGCCGAGCAGGTACGCGATCGCGAGGGCCCCGCCGCCGCGCAGGCGGGCCACGTAAACGCTGAGGAAACCCCACATAAGCAGATCGAGCACCGGCCAGTACACGATCTCCAGAGACCGGATCGCGCTGCGCCGGTACAGGTACAGCTGCCGCAGCAGCAGACCCGACATGCGCGACACGCTGAAACCGGACACGCGAGGGGTCCCGCGGGCCGCCGCAACGGCGCTCACACCGGGCGCTCCTCGCGCGCGAGATCGAGGAACATCTGCTCGAGCGTCTCCTCGTCGAACCGGCGCAGCACCTCGCCGGGCGGCCCGTCTGCGATGATGCGCCCGCGGTGGAGAAAGAGAATCCGGTCGCTGAGACGCTCGACCTCCTGCATGTTGTGAGACGTGTAGAAGATCGTCATGCCCCGCTCGGCGCGGATCGTCCGCAGCGCCTGGCGTACGCGGTCGGCGCCGTCCGGATCGAGACTGGCGGTCGGCTCGTCGAGGAAGAGCACCTCGGGATCGTTGAGCAGGGCTTTGACGAGCCCGAACCTGGTCCCCTCACCGGACGACAATTGCCCGGTGCGCCTCCGCCACATGCCGGGCAGACCCATGCGGTCGAGCAGCCGCTCCATCTCCGCACGCGGCTTGTGCACGCCGTACAGCCGCGCGAACACAGCCAGGTTCTCGCCGACGGTGAGATTGCCCGGCAGCGAGACGTACGGCGACGTGAAGTTGACGCGGGCGAGAATCGCCTGACGCGCCGCGGGCATCGGCAGCCCCAGGATCTCGACGTGCCCGCGCGTCGGCCGCAGGAGGCCGAGCAGCATCCCGATCGTCGTCGTCTTCCCGGCGCCGTTCGGGCCGAGGAACCCGACGATCGTCCCCGCTTGCACGCCGAACGAGACATCGTCGACGACCACGGCGTCGCCGAAACGCTTGGTAAGGTGGCTGGCGACGATCACGGCTGCATTATACACTGGAGTCGACCGTGACCGCCCCCCAGCGCATCCTCCGCCGCGGCCAGTTCTACGCGATCGCCGCGATTGCCATCTGGAGCACCAATTTCGTCATCGGCCGGGAGCTGCGCGACGTGCTCACGCCGGGCACGATCGCCGCCTTTCGGTCGCTCGTCGCCGGCGTGCCGATGGGCATCTGGATTCTGGCCACCCACGAGTGGCCGCACGAGGGCCGGCGCGTGCTCGGCCCGATGGTGGGCCTCGGGCTGCTCGGCATCGTCGCGAGCCAGTACATGACGTATCTCGCGCTGCATTGGAGTCTCGCGACCAACGTGATCATCCTGAACGCCGCGAGCCCGCTCGTGACGGCGACGATCGCGGTCCTCGTCGGCGCCGCGCCGTTCTCGCCGGGGCTGTTCCGCGGGCTCCTCATCTCGGTAGCCGGCGGATTCCTGGTCACGGCGTTCGGCGCCAGCCACGGGGCGCGGCTGGAAGCCGACCCCGGCGCCCTGCTGATCATCGCGACGATGGTGACCTGGGGCTTTTACAATCTAGGGGTGCAGCGGTTGAGCCTGACGCTGTCGCCGCTCGTCGTCACCTCGGGCGCAATGCTGACGGGGTTCCCGTTCCTGCTCGCCGTCGTGGCGATCGAGCATCCGCCGCACCTATGGGCGGCGATCGGCGCGCACCTGCCAATTTTGGTGTATCTCGCGATCGGGCCGTCGGCGATCGCCTACGCCTGCTGGAGCGCCGCGGTGCGTGACCTCGGCGCGGACTACGCGATGTTGTTCAACAACCTGCTGCCCGTATTCGGGATGGTCCTCGGCAGCCTCGTGCTGCACGAGCGGATCGCGCTCGTGCAGCTGGCCTCGTCCGCCCTGATCATCGCCGGCATCCTGGTGGCGTTCCGCTCGCTTACGAGCAGCACGCCGGCGGGCAGCACGAGCTGACCGCCGGCGTGCCCCCGCCGGCACCCGTGAAATCTACGCCGGCTTGCGGGCCCGGACGAACGCGCTCATGAACTTCCGGTCGACCAGCGGCGCCACCGCCTCCACGTCGATCCCGTGCCCGGAGAGAAACTCCCGGGCGTCGTCCACGTCGTAGACGCGCGTGGGCTCGAGGGCGACGCCTTCGAAGCCCGCCTTGGCCAGCCTTGCCGCGTAGTCGGATTCTTCGAGCGCGCCGGCCACGCATCCGATCCAGAGCTCCATGTTGCGCCGGATCGCCTCCGGGACTTCACCGCGCACCACGACGTCGGAGACGGCGAACCGGCCGCCCGGCCGGAGCACCCGGAAGGCCTCCGCGAAGACGCGGTCCTTGTCGCCGGAGAGATTGATGACGCAGTTCGAGATGATGACGTCGACGGAGTTGTCCGGCAGCGGGATCTGTTCGATTTCGCCCTTCAGGAACTCCACGTTCGCGAGGCCCGCCTTGCGCTGATTCTCCCGGGCGAGCGCGAGCATCTCGTCGGTCATGTCGAGCCCGTAGGCCTTGCCGGAGGGACCGACGCGCTTGGCCGACAGCAGCACGTCAATGCCGCCGCCGGAGCCGAGATCCAGGACCGTTTCGCCGGGGCGCAGATCCGCGAGCGCCGTCGGGTTGCCGCAGCCCAGGGACGCCGCGACGGCCTCTCTCGGCAGGTCCGCGACGTCCTGGCCGGCATACAGGTTGGACGTGATCACGTCGCCGCCGCCGTCGTCCGTGCCGCAGCCGCAGGCGCTCCCGCAGCAACCGGCCTCGCCCGCCGAGGCGCGCCGCGCCGCGTTCGCGTACTTCTCGCGCACCACCAGTTTGATGTCCGCCGTCTCCGCCATCTCCCCACCACCTCGTCCCAATGACATCGATGCCGCGCGACGGCCGGCCGCCGGGCGCGTTACCGCCGGCTCGGCGACCGTCCCACCCAGGCGATCTCTTTCGGATCGACCGCGCCGCTCCGCGTGCAGCATTCCGCGTACAAGAATCCCAGCAGCGCCCGAAGCGTCTCGGCTCCCGCGGCGTACCGGAGGAACGTCCCCTCCCGCCGCACGGTCACGAGACCTTCGTGACGGAGCTTTTCGAGATGATGCGACAGCGTGGACGCCGGAATGTCGAGTTCGGCCTGGATCTCGCCGGCGACGAGGCCGTCCGGATGCGCGGAGAGCAGCAGGCGCAGGATCCGCAGCCGCGGCTCCGTCCCGATCGCGGCGAACATGTCCGCGTACCGGGCGACGTCCTCGGTTCCGTCCCGCGCCGTCGACTCGCTCACCGTCCGCCCACCCCGTCCGAAGTCCGCGTAATTTCCGTATTTCGAATACTATAGAAACATGATCCGGCTGTCAAGTGCAGACCTGCAATTGACATTTCATGATCCGATGAAGTATCTGTGATGTAGGCTCTACCGCGGAGGTGCGTGATGCCGTATTCTTCCGACCCCGACGTGGCAGAAATCGCGTCGCTCCTCGGCGACCCGGCGCGCGCCGCCATGATGTACGCGCTGCTGGACGGCGGCGCGCTGTCCGCCACGGAACTGGCCCGGCGGGCGTCCGTGTCCGCCTCCTCGGCGAGCATGCATCTCCGGAAGCTCGTGGGCGGGGGGCTGCTGGCCGTGGAGCGCTCAGGCCGCCACCGTTATCACCGGCTCGCCAACCGCGACGTCGCGCACGCCCTCGAGGCCCTCGGCGCCGTCGCCAAACCGCCCGCGGTCGTGGCGTTGACGCAGGCCACCACCTTGGAGGCGCTGCGCGCGGCCCGCACCTGCTACGACCACCTCGCGGGCCGGCTCGGCGTCCAGATCACGGACTCCCTGGTCGAGCGCCGTGTGATCGTCGGTACGGGTCGCGAGTACCGTCTCGGGCGGTCCGCTCCCCGGTTTCTGGCGCGGCTCGGCATCGAGATCGCCGAGGTTCGGAAGCAGCGGCGGGCGTTTGCCCGTCAGTGTGCCGACTGGACCGAACGGCGCGCCCACGTGGCCGGCGCCCTGGGGTCCGCGCTGCTCGCGCGCTTCGTCGAAAACGGCTGGATCGAGCCCATGAAAACAAGCCGCGCGGTACGGATCACCGCGGACGGACGCCGGGCGTTCTCGGCGCACTTCCGCGTGACAGTGTAGCGCACACCACCGGGCCGGTCCGCGCGGCCGCCGCGCTCACACCGCGATCGCGTCCGCCTCGATCTCGACCAGCATCGCCGGGTCGACGAGCCGGCTCACGACGACGAGCGTGCAGGCGGGCCGGATGTCGCGGAAGACCTCGCCGTGCGCGCGCCCCACCGCCTCCCAATCGCCGGCGTTGGTGATGAAGATCCGCGTCCGGACCACGTCCTCGAGGCGGCAATCGAGTCCGCGCAGAGCCGCGCCGATGTTCTTCAGCACCTGCACGGCCTGCGCGTACGCGTCTCCAGGCCCCACGATCTTCCCGCTGGCATCCGTCGCCGTGGTGCCGGCCACGTGCACGGACTGCCCGACCCGCACGGCCCGCGAGTAGCCGACGATCGGCTCCCACGGCGTGCCCGACGAATAATTCCGGCGCTCCACATTCCACCTCCCAAGATACCGCCGCGGTGCGTTCTATCGCTCGAGCGGCGTCCGGACGAACGCGAGGAACGAATAATCCAGATTCTCCGCGCGGACGCCGCATTGGCGCAGCATCGCCATCACCTGCGCGCGGTGGTGCACCTCGTGCAGCACCATATGCAGCGCGATCTGTCCGGCCGTCGTGCGGGCGCGCATCGGCGGCCCCACGCGCGAGATGAACTCGACCGGGCGCGCGGGATCGCCGAGCGTTCTGATCGCCGCGGCGGTCCGGACGGTCTGCGCGTCCCACGCGCGCACGAACGGCTCGAGTTCGGGGAGCCGCTCCGGGGTAAACGGACTGTCGGTGAGCGGAAAGTCGCGCCCGGCCAGCCGCTCCACGTACGCCCACTCCGCGGCCGCCACGTGGAGCAGCGTCGCCCGGATCGAGCCGGGGCCGAATGGGAAGAACTGCGCGTACGCGCCGGGCCGCTCGGCCTCGAGGTTTCGCACCCATCCCAGCAGACGCCCGCGGGCGGCGGCAAGATACTCGAACACCCGCGGCATGTCGAGCTCCATCGGCATCGCTCCCGGCAGTGATTTCTTCGATCATGCCACGCGCGGCCGGCGAACGCCACCCGGGCATGCGCGAGCGCGCCGGTCCGAGGCGGAGTAAACGGAGGAGCGGTTCCGCCCCTCCCCGAAGGCGAATATTCGGGCGCCGTCCGGCCGCCGCGCCTCGACACAGCACTCGCCGGACCCGCCGAGGAGGTCGTCCACGCGATGGACCCGCGCCATATCGAACTGCTGATCCCCGGCCCGATCCCGGTCTCGGACCAGGTCCTGGAAGTCATGGGGCACCAGGTCGAGCAGCACTACGGTCCCGACTGGATGCCGCAGTACGAGCGGTTCGTCGCGCGGCTGCGCCGGGTGTTCGTGACCGCGGGGTCGGTCTATCCGATCCCCGCCTCCGGGAGCGGCGGCATCGACGCCGTCGTCGGCAGCCTCGCCGGTGCGGACGGCCGGATCGGCGTCGTCGCCAACGGCTTCTTCGGCAACCGCGTCGTCGAGATCGCCCGGTCCTACTCCAAGAACGTCGAGGTGCTCGAGGTGGCGTGGGACCGGCCGGCCGATCCCGACGACGTCCGCAAGTGGGTGCGGACGCACAAGCTGCCGCTGATCGCCGTCGTGCACAGCGACACGTCGACCGGCGTGCTCAACCCGGTGCGCGAGATCGCCGCGGCCGTCCGGCCCGAGGGCGCCGCCGTCGCGGTGGACGCCGTGTCGTCGCTCGGCGGCGCGCCGGTCGAAACCGACGCCTGGGGACTCGCCGCGGTGTCCACCGCGTCGCAGAAGTGCCTCGAGACCCCGCCGGGGCTCGCGCCGGTCGCGATCACCAAGGCCGGCTGGGAGGTCATCGACCGGCAGCCGGCCTCACACGGCTGGTACCTGAACCTCCGCACGTGGCGCCGCTTCGAGCGCGAGTGGGGCGCGCACCATCCGTATCCTGTGACCATCCCGAGCAACCTGATCCTGGCGCTCGACCGGGCGCTGCAGCTCATTCTGGACGAAGGGCTCGAGAAACGGTTCGAGCGGCACCGCCGCGCCCAGGCGGCGCTCCGCGAGGGCCTCGAGCGCATCGGCTTCCGGCTGTTCGTCGACGCGCGGTGGGCCTCGCCGACGGTGACCGTCGCCTATCCGCCCGAGGGGGTCGACGCGACCGCGCTGATCCGCAACATGCACACGCGCGGCTTCGCGATCTCCGGCGGCCTGGAACAGCTCGCCGGGAAGGTCATCCGGATCGGGCACCTCGGCACGCAGGCGCATCCTGAATTGATGCGCCGCGCGGTGGACGCGCTGGAGGCGTCCCTGCGGGAAGGGGCGGCCGCGAAGCGCTAGACCGCCCGGGGGTGCCTAGCCCTCAGCTCGACGTGTCGCGCCGCGTCCAGGGCGCGAGACGGTGCTCGGACCACTTCACCAGCTCGGTCACGGCGACGCCGAACAGCGAGACGAAGATCGCGAGCGCCAGCACCTTGGCGGTCGCCAGCCGGTTGCCGAAGTTCACCACCATGTAGCCCAGGCCCACGATCGCCAGGAACATCTCCGCGGTGATCATGCCGACGATCGCGTGCCCCAGCGCGAGGCGGATGCCCGCGACGATGAACGGGATCGAGCCGGGCAGGTACACGTCCCGGAACATCTCGAGCGGTCCGGCGAGAAACGCCCGCGCCGTCTCCGTGAACTCGTCGCGCATCGACCGCACGCCGGCGAACGTGTTGACGACCAGCGGGAAGTACGAGACGACGAAGATGTAGGCGATGCGCGCCTCGGTGCCGACCCCGAACCAGATGATGAACAGCGGGATCAGCATGATCTTGGGCGTGACGTACAGCGCGTCGAGGAACGGACCGATCGCGCGCTCGACCGGGCGCGACACCCCGGCGAGAAAGCCGAGCACGATGCCGGTCGGGATGGCCAGGCCCAGCCCGATCAGCAGCGACTGGATGCTCGTCGCGAACGCGCGCGCGAGGTTGTCGCGCGCGAAGAGGTCCCACAGCGCGCCGAAGGTCGCGGCCGGTCCGGGCAGCAGGATCGGCGGGTAGAAGCGCGACAGGATCTGCCAGACCGCGAGGAACACGAGGAGCGAGCCGGCGGTGGGCAGCCACGCCGCCGCGGGAATCAGCGGGCGGCCCCCCGGCCGGCGGATGCCCGACGCCCAGCGCGGACGGGCGGCTTCAATTTCATGGTGGCCGGCCGCTGGCCGGCCGGAAGCCGGCACCGCGCCGGGCTGGTCGCTCACGCCTCCGCCCCCATCACCAGCGCCTTGATCTCCGCGCGCAGCCGCGTGAACTCCGGCACCGCGTAGATGTCGTGCGCCCAGCGCGGCTGCGGGAAGCGCGGCTCGATCTCGAGGGTCACCCGCCCGGGGCGCGGCGAGAACACCAGCACCCGGTCGCACAGGTACAGGGCCTCGTCGATGTTGTGCGTCACGAGCACCATCATTTTCGCCGCCTGCGACTGGATCTTCAACAGCTCCTCGCGCAGCCGCTCGGCGGTCTGGTAGTCGAGCGCCCCGAACGGCTCGTCCAGCAGGAGCAGCGCGGGGTCGATCGCGAGCGCGCGGGCCAGGCCGACCCGCTGCTGCATCCCGCCCGACAGCTGATGCGGGAAATAGCGCTCGAAGCCCGCGAGGCCGACCATCGCGACCAACCGCGCCGCCCGCTCCCGTCGCTCGGGGGCCGGCACGCGCTGCATCTGCAGACCGAACTCCACGTTGCCGAGCACCGTGCGCCACGGGAACAGGTTGAACAACTGGAAGACGATGGCGATGTCCGGCCGCGGACGCGTGACCGCGGAGCCGTTGAGCGTGGCCGCGCCGGCGTCCGCGGTCTCGAGCCCGGCGAGAATCTTGAGGAGCGTCGTCTTGCCGCAGCCGCTCGGGCCGATGATGCCGACGATCTGCTCGGGCTGAACCGCGAAGCTGATCTCGTGCAGCACGCGCAGGTCCCGGCGGCCGGTTTCGCCGCCGTTCCGGCCGGCGCCGGCCGCGGGGGATCCGCGGAACGCCTTCGAAACCCGATCGACGCGCAGTCCGGGCACGGCGCGGACGGACTACCGCCGTCCGATCTTCGCGAGCACGGCGTCCTGGATCTGGAACACCGCCACGTCGCCCGGCGCCGGGATCCGCGAGAGGTCGCCCGTCAGCCTGGCGATCTCGAACGTGGAGTTGAGCGCCGCGGGCGTAAGCCCGCCGTTGACCGGGAAGATGTCGTCCTGGATGTAGCGGTCGTACGCCCACTCGACCACATCGCGCGGCAGCGGCTCCATGCCCGGCCACCGGGCGCGAAGGGCCTCGTCGATGAACGCGATCCTGTTGTGCGCCCACCGGTTGGCCTCGATCTGCGCCTGCACCGCGGCCAGCACGGCCTCGCGGTGCGTGTCGATGTACGGCTGACTCGCCATCCACACGGCGATGAGGAAGCCCGGCACCGCCTTGGCCACGGAGATGTTTTCGAGGACGTGGAAGCCGCCTTTCTTGATCAGTTCGTAGGCGTAATCGTAGCCGAGCCACGCGGCGTCGGCCCGCCCCGACTCCAGCGCCGCGGCGCGCGCGCCGGTCGCCCCGACGCGCGCCATCGTGACGCGGAGGCGTTCCGGGGTGAGGTTGCGGGTCTCCAACAGCCGGCGGAAGAGAATGTCCGTCGGGGAGCCCGGAGACGAGATGGCGACCGTCCGGCCGGACAGGTCGTTGATCGTCGCGATGCCCTGCCGGGCGACGAGGACCCAGTCCAGCGTGGCCCAGGCGACGGTGATCATGCGAACCGGCGCGCCCTGCTCGTTGGCGTGGGCCGCCGCCACGGGCGTCGCGATCGCGAAGTCGAGCGCGCGCCCGGCCATCGCCTGAATGATCGCGCCGTCGGACTGGAAATGCTGCCACTCGACCCGGTACCCGCGCCGGCTCAACAGGTCGCCGGCCATGAACTCCGGCAGGCTGGCGAGGCGCGGCGAAATCGCGCCGACGCGCAGGACGGCGGGCGCGGCCGCGGACACGCCGGGGCCGCGCGGAACGAGCAGCGCCGTCAGCACGAGCGCGGCAGCGGCGGCGGCAATGGAGCGGCTCCGACCGAGCGACATTCGCTTCCCTCCCGCAACGACCGCGCGAACGGCCACGCTGCGGTGGCCGACCCGCGGAACCCTATTTCGAGATACGCCCCGATCTCCTGCCCTACGGCCGGCGGAACACCTCCGGGGCCGGCGAGAATGCGACCTCGTCGTCCAGGGGGAACATCGGCCGCCGGCAGATCCGGTGTCCGAGCGATCGGAGGTTCGCGCTCGTCGCGCCGGGCGCGTCGATGTTGAAGTCCTTCTCCGCCCATTCGTCGAACATGTGCGGCTCGCAGTGCGGCGACTTGACGACGACCAGGCTGTAGGCGCGGGGATCGCGGCCGTGCGCGAGAAACATCGCGCGGTCGAAGAGGCTGACGGACCGCGTCATCACCACGATCGTGATCGCGCCGGCGAGGAGCACCGCGGTCGGCCCCGCGTTCAGCTCGCCGCCGCTCGTCTCCAGGACCGCGCGGCCGGACGAGAGCATGTCGACCGTCGCCGCGACCTCGACCGGCGTGAAGCGCTTGTCGAGGACGCCGCCGAGCCGCACGCGGACGGTGCGCCCGACGCCGGCGCGGTGCGCTTCGGCGGCCGCGGCCGGATCGACGATCGGCACGAGCGCCGGCCGGTCGTACCCGCTCTTCAACAGCGCGGCCAGGATCGCGTTGCTGTCGCCGGTCGCTCCCGACGAGGTCGCGTCGGCCGCGTCGGTAAAGATGACGGGACCCCGCATCTGCCCGGCCTGGGCGATGGCCCGGTCGAGCGCGATGAGCTTGCCCTGCATCCGGAACCGGTTGGGCCAGAACTCGCCGGCGAGGCGGGTCGCCTCGCCGGCCGCGAGCTCCGCGTCGCCGTCGGTGACGACGACCGCCTGGCTGCACAGCTCCGGCACGTCGGTGAAGGGGTTGCCGATCATCATCGCGGCCGCGAGGGCCCGGCCTTCCCGTTCGAGCCGCTGCGCTTCCCGGATCACGTCGCCGTAACAGCCCGACTTGGTGATCAGTTCGTCGCCCCGGACGAGCGCGGGCACCGTGACGCGGGCGATGACCGGCCGCGCGCGCTCGTCGAGAACGCGCAGCAGCAGCCGCGCGGCGCGGGCGCCGGTATCGGCGAAGTCGACGTGCGGGTAGGTGTGGTACACGGCGAGCCCGTCGATCTGCCGCAGCATCCGCGCGGTGAGGATGCCGTGGAGGTCGAGCGAGACGACGATCGGGATCTCCGGTCCGACGATGCCGCGCACCCGCTCGAGCAGGAACCCTTCCGGATCGAGCTCGCCGTCGGCGCCCATCGCGCCGTGCATCGAGACGTAGACCGCGTCCGCGCCCTTCGCGCGGGCGGCGGCCTCGGTCAGGAACTCGGTGGACAGCCGCTCCCACCCCGCGCGCGAGAGAAGGCCGGCGCTGCCGGCGCGGGCGCTGTAGGCCGGCACGACCTCGAGGTCGGGCCGTTCGGCGAAAACCGCGAGCGCGCCGCCGACGGCGCTGTTGCGGCCGCGCTGGGCGAACAGCTCCTCTCCGCGCCGGACGGCGAAGTTGTCATACTCGCTCGGCAGCGGGTTGAAGGACGAGATCTCCTGCATGCACTCCGCGACGAGAATCCGCGGCATCGGCGTGGCACCTCGCTCGGCGCCGGGCGTCCCCGGCGGTGCGCCTTACTTGATGTGGTGCGGGTCCACGGCGTCCCGCAGGCCGTCGCCCACGTAGTTGATGGCGATCACCGTCAGGAAGATCATGAGCCCCGGATAGACGGCCGTCCACGGGGCGCTCGTCATCTGGTCCTGCGCGGCGTTCAGCATGTTGCCCCAGGTCGGCGTCGGCGGCTGGACCCCGAACCCGAGAAAGCTCAGCCCGGACTCCGTGATGATGGAGCTCGCCACCCGCAGCGTCGCCGCGACGATGATCGGGCCGAGGCTGTTCGGCAGGACGTGGCGCGCGATGATCCGGCCGTTGCGGACTCCGAGTCCCCGCGCTGCTTCCACGAAGGTCGCCTCGCGCAGCGACAAAAACGTGGCGCGCACGAGCCGCGCCACCGGCATCCACGACGTCACGGCGATGACGAGCACGATCGGCAGCACGCTGCCCGCGCTGCCGCGCAGCAGCGGCAGCGCCAGGTTGCGCAGCACCAGCGCGAGCACGATCAGCACGAACAGCTGCGGGAACGACAGCACGAGGTCGGTGAAACGCATCAGCACGTTGTCGACCCACCCGCCGTAGAATCCGGCGAGCGCGCCGACCGCGGTCCCCAGCGTGACCGCGAGCGCCATCGCCGCCACGCCGATCGTCAGCGAGACCCGGCCGCCGTACAGCACGCGGGTGAGCAGGTCCCGGCCGAGGTCGTCGGTGCCCATCGGATGCGCCCAGGTGGGCGCCGCGAGCCGGTGGTCGAGGTCGGCCGTCTGCGGATCGTACGGCGAGGCGAGCCGCGGCGCCGCCGACGCGAGCGCGAAGACGGTGAGGACCGCGAGGCCCGCGAGCGCCATCCGGTGGCGCCGGAAGCTGTCCCATGCCAGGCGCGCGGCCGTGCGGTGGCGGCGGCGGTCTCCCGCCCCGCCGGTCCGCGCCGGGGCCGGGTCCAGCGCCACGGCCGGCACGGGACGGCTCATCAGCCGTACCTGATCCGGGGATCGAGGTAGGCGTAGCCGACGTCCGCGGCCAGGTTCGAGAGCACGATCAGGATCGCCGTGATCATCACGATGCTCATCAACAGCGCGTAGTCGAACCGCAGCGCGGAGTCGTAGAACAGCCGGCCCATCCCCGGCCAGCTGAAGATCGTCTCGGTGAACAGCGCCCCGCCGAACAGGACGGGCAGGTCGAGCGCGATGATCGTCACGACCGGGAGGGCCGCGTTCTTCAGCGCGTGGCCCCAGACGACGCGCCGGCCGCTCGCGCCCTTCGAGCGCGCGGTCCGGATGTAGTCCGCGTGCAGCACCTCGATCATGCTGGCGCGCACGTATCGCACGATCGCCGCGCAGTTGGCGAGCGTCAGCATCGCCACCGGCAGGATGAGGTGCTGAATCCGATCGCCGGCCGAGAACGGCTCGCCGATCGTGTACATGCCGCCGGCCGGCAGGAGCGGCAGGCCGCTCAGCGGGTTGCGGAGCGTGACGTGGAACACGATGATCAGGATCAGCCCAAACCAGAAGATCGGGATGGACTGGCCCATGAACGCGACCGTGGTGGTGGCGTGGTCGAACACCGAGTACTGCCGCACCGCCGAAAGCGTGCCGGCCGGGATCGCGATCGCGAGCGTCACCAGGTATTGAATGCCGATCAGGTACAGCGTGTTGGGAAACCGCTCGCCGATCTCCACCAGCACCGGCCGCTTGGTGACGAGCGAATAGCCCCAGTCGCCGTGGGCGACGGCCCCCAGCCACCGAAGGTAGCGGACGTGAATCGGCTGGTTGAGGCCGAGCTCCGCCTCGATCCGCGCGATATCCTCCGACGTCAGCCGGGGGTTGTTCTCGTAGGCGGCGGTCGGGCCGCCCGGCACGATGTTGATCAGGAAAAACACCGCGGCGCTCACGAGGAGCAGCAGCGGCAGCGCCTGCAGCAGGCGCCGGGCGAGGTAGCGGATCATGCGGCCGGCGCCGGACGCGCCCCTATCGCGCCACCGACCACGCCTGCGCGTTCCAGGCGAGATTTTCCCAGACGTTCGTGACCCAACCCTGCAGCCGGTCGCGGTAGGCGCTGATCGTGGTCCGGCTGTAGAGATAGATATGCGGCCGGTCCGCGACGATCTGATGCATCGCGTCGCAGTACGCCGCGCGCCGCACCCCGAGATCCGCCGACGAGGCCGCCTTCTTCACGTCCGCGTCCACCTGCGGGTTCGCATAGCGCGCGTAATTGAAGCCGTCGCCGCCGTTCTGCGCCGTCGGCATTTTCCACGAGGCGAAGTAACCTTCGACCTGCGACTGCGGGTCCACGTCGGGGTTCGTCGTGTACATGACGACGTCGAAATGGCCGTGCTTGCGGAACGCGCCGCTCGCCCACGACCCGAACAGCACCGGCGACGGGACGTTCTCGATGTAGAACTCGAGGCCGATCGTCCGCATGTACTCGATGATCAGCTGCTCGGCCTCTTCGCGGAGCTTGTTGCCGGTCGTCGTCTGCAGCTTCAGGCGGAGCCGCGTGCCGTCCTTTGCGTAGCGCGCGCCCTTCGCGACGCGGATGCCGTCCGGACCCGGGACCCAGCCGGATTCTTGTAAGAGTGCCCGCGCCCGCGGGGGATTGTACGTGCTGATCGGCGTATCGCACTCCGCCCAGCCGATGTGCAGCTCGTTGGTCCCGACGGTCGCCAAACCGTAGAGCAGCTTGCTCGTGATCTCACGCTTGTTGATGCCGAGCTCGATCGCCTCGCGCACGCGCGGGTCGCCGAGGATCGGGTGCGGATGCTGCTTCACCGCGGCGGCGTCCGGGCCGTCGAGGGACGGGTCCGCGAAGTTAAGCAGAAGACGCTCGGCGAAGGGACCCGGCGCGGCGGCGATCTTCACGCCCGACGCGCCCTTGAGCTCCGGGACGTCCGATTCAATCAGGTCCCAGACAACGTCGACGTCGCCCGTCTTGATCAACTGCTTGCCGACTTCCCGGCTCGGCACGACGCGGATGATCACGCGGTCGAGGTAGGGCTGATCTTTGACGCGGTAATTCGGGTTGCGGACCAGCGTGATGTGGTCTCCGGACGCCCACTCTGTGACCATGAACGGCCCGGTACCGACCGGCTTGCGGTTGTACGGCCACTTCGTCATGTTGGCGGGATCGCCGGTGGCGTGCCGAGGCAGAATGTCGCCGAAGCGCGAGAGAAACGGCGCGTACAGCTGCTTGTACCGCACGACGGCGGTCTGCGGATTGGGACAGTCGACGCTCTGGATCTGGTCGTAGCCGCTGGTGTAGATCGCGCCGCTCTTCGGGGTCGTGAGCACCTGCCACGTGAACTTCACGTCGTCGCAGGTCATCGGCTGCCCGTCGGACCACAGGACGCCGGGCCGCAGATGGTAGGTGATCGTCTTCCCGTCCGGGGACACCCCGCCGTTCTTCTGGTCCGGGACCTCGGCGGCGAGCTGCGGAATATACTTGCCGTCGGGCCCGACCCGCAGCAGCCCCTCGACCGTGAGAATCGTCACCTCGAAGGCGGCGGTCTGCGACGCGATCAGCGGGTTGAGGAGTTCGGGTTCCTGATAGAGGGCGATCGTGACCGTCCCGCCCCGCCGCGGCTGCTGCGACACGGCCGGCTGCGCGAGCAGCGCGACGACCGCCGCGAGAACCGGCCATGCAAGAACCGAGATGCTCCAGCGTCTCATCCGAACGTCACCCCTCCGAAAAGTGGAGGTTCGCGTTCGGTGCGGCGGGGGTGTTTCCTTCAGACCGGCCCGGAATCTAGGGGATCAACAGCACCTTCCCGGCGGTGACCCGGCTCGCGAGCGCCTTGTGCGCCTCGGCCGCCTGGACCAGCGGGAACGTCCGGTCGATCCTGACCTTGATCCGGCCCGCGGCGATCCACCCCAGCACATCGCCGGCCCGCTTCGCGTACTCTTCGCGCGTCAGCATGTAATCGCGCGACGTCGGCCGCGTCAGGAACAGCGAGCCCTTTTGATTGAGCACCTGGATGTCGACCGGCGGGACCACCCCGCTCGATTGGCCGAACGCGACGAGATAACCGCGGGGCGCGAGACAGTTCATGCTCTTATCGAACGTGGTCTTGCCGACGGAATCGTAGACGACCTGCACGCCGCGCCCGCCGGTGATGCGCTTCGTCTCCGCCTCGAAGTCCTGCTGCTCGTACAAGATCACGTGGTCGGCGCCGGCCCCGCGCGCGAGCGCCGCTTTCGCCTCGGTCGAGACCGTACCGATGAGCTTGGCGCCGCGCATCTTCGCCATCTGGGTGAGCAGCAGCCCGACGCCCCCGGCCGCGGCATGAAGCAGCGCGGTGTCCGCCGGCCCGAGCGGGTAGGTCGAGTGGGTCAGATAGTGGGCGGTGATGCCCTGGAGCATCGCGGCGGCCGCCGTCTTGGTCTCGACGCCGGCGGGCAGCTTCACGAGGCGCGCCGCGGGCGCCACGGCGTGCGTCGCGTAGGCGCCGAGCACGCCCGTGTAGGCGACCCGGTCGCCGGGCTTGACGTCCGCGACCTCGCGGCCGACCGAGTCCACCACGCCCGCCGCCTCGCTGCCGGCCGTGAACGGCAGGGACATTTTGTAGATGCCCTCGCGCTGATAGATGTCGACGAAATTGACGCCGATCGCCTCGATCCGGACGAGCGCCTCGGCGGGACCGGGCGCCGGCGTGGGCAGTTCTTCGAACGTCAAGACCTCCGGTCCCCCGGACTGATGCACGCGGACGGCGTTCATACGTATCGCTCCTCGATCATGCCATCGCTCCGCCTACGACAGGTGGAACACCACCATCTTCAGCTCGGTCATCTCCTGAACCGCGTACTTGGGGCCTTCCTTGCCGAAGCCGCTCTCCTTGAGGCCGCCGTAGGGCATGAGATCGACCCGCCACTGCGGACCCCAGTTGATGTGGATGTTGCCGGACTCGACCTCGCGGGCGAACTTCATCGCCCAGTTGACGTTCTGGGTGAAGACGCCGGCCGAGAGCCCGTAGTTGCTGTCGTTCGCCATCGCGATCGCGTCGTCGATGGTGTCGACCGGCGTCACGGCGACCGCGGGCCCGAACAGCTCGCTGCGGGAGACGCGCATGTCGGGCTTCACGTCGGCGAGGATGGTGGGCGCGTACACGGCCCCCTGCCGCTCGCCGCCGGTCACGAGGCGCGCGCCCCCGGCGACCGCCTCCTTGACCCACGACTCGACGCGCTTCGCGTCGGACTCGCGGACCATCGGCCCCATCTTCACGCCTTCCGAGAGCGGGTTGCCGGTGCTGATCGCCGAGACCTTCGCCTTGAGCGCGTTGAGGAAGTCGCCGTAGATCGCCTTCAATGGTATGACGCGCTGCGTGCTGATGCAGACCTGGCCGGCGTTGGCGTAGCCGGTCGCGGCGATCGCCGCGGCGACCTTCTCGAGATCGGCGTCGGGCATGACGATCGCCGGGGCGTTGCTGCCGAGCTCCATCGTCACCTTCTTGAGGCCGGCGGTCTTGCAGATCCGCTCGCCGACGTCGCGGCTGCCGGTGAAGGTGATCTTGCGCACGCGCGGATCCGCGCAGAGCTTGTCGCCGATCTCACCGCCGCTGCCGGTGAGGCATTGGATTCCGTCCGCCGGCACGCCGGCGTCGAGCAGTACCTGCGTGAGTTTGAGCGCGGACAGCGGTGTGTCGGTCGCCGGTTTCAAGATCACGGCGTTCCCGCCGGCGAGCGCCGGTCCCACCTTGTGCGTGACCAGGTGCAGCGGGAAGTTGAACGGGCTGATGCCGACGACCACGCCGCACGGCACCCGCAGCGTGAAGCCCATCTGGGTGGCCGAGGTCACGCCGGGCGCGCCGTCGAGCGGCACCACCTCGCTGCCGAGCCGCTTCGCCTCTTCCGCGGAGAGGACCAGGATCTCCGTGGCGCGCGCGACCTCGACCCGCGACTCGGCGAGGATCTTCCCCTCCTCGAGCGTGATCGTCTTGGCGAAGTCCTCGGTCCGCGCCGTCAGGAGCTCCGCCGCCTTCTTGAGGATCTGCGCCCGCTGGTAGCCGCTGAGCGCCCGCATCGCCTTGGCCCCGCGCGCCGCCGTCTGCAGGGCGCGCTCAACGTCGTCGGCGTCGCCCTTCGGGACCGTATCGACCGTCGAGCCGTCGAACGGGTTGATGACGGGGATGGTCTGACGCTTGTCGATCCATTCCGTGCCGACGTACATCTTCATGGCTGGCCTCCCAAGATGGGGCGGTAACTGCCCGTTACGGGATGTCTTCCCGGCCGTGATCCACGTGTTCCTTGTAGAACCGGAGCGCGGTCGCGCGGTCGTACGAATCCATCTGCAGCCGCCAGTCCCATGACAGGACGGCATAGGGGTGGGGCATGTCCGGATAGGACACAATCAAGAGCTTGACGTTGCCGTACTTGCTCTTCGGGAATTCCTTCACCATCCGGTCGAACTCCGCGAGTCGCTCGGCCGGGACCGGCGGCTTGTACAGCAAGACGATGTAGCCGTGCTCGAGGCTGTGCACCCAAAAACCGGTCTGCAGGCCGTTCGGGTAGACGCCGGCCGGCGCGGGAAACGGGTAGTGTGGACCGGATGCCGGCGGGTTCGCCTTGTAGTGAATTTGCGACCCCACGGCGACGTGATCGTATCCCTCGTCGGGAAGCTGCTGGCCGAGCATCGGGCCGGCCGGCGTCTGCGACTGCACGTGCCTGGCCGCCGTCCACCACACGCCGGCGGCGCCGAAGATCACGACCGCCGCGCCGGCGATCCACCAGCTGGACGACCGCCGCGGCCGCGCGGGATTCTGGGCGCCCGGGGATCCCCGGCCGGCGCGGGACGCTCCGGCGATCGCCGCGCGGCGCTGGACGCGGGAGAGGTGCGTCGGACTCTGCGACAGTTTCGTCACTCCTTTGAAAGAACCCGGTGTGGTGAGAAGCGGTGCCCTTCAATATTACTATGCGGCGGCCGTCTACGGCGCCGCGTCGCGTTCGATCGCAGGCGGCGCCGGCGGCCCGGCTGGAGCCTCGCGAGGCCCTCGCTGTAGATTGTGAAGATGCGGAGGTTCATGAGGTTTACAGGCGAGGACGGGGTAAATACGCGGCACAACATTTCACGCCAATCGCATAAGGGGGTAGAAGCAATGCGTCGCCTCACGAGCTACGTGCTCGCGCTGGGCGCGGTCGTCGCGCTGGCCACGGCCGGGGCAGCTCAGGGCTCGGCCGTCGTCCCGGGGAAGGGAGTCGGCGACTACCAGCTCGGGCAGGCGCTTGATCCGCTGGTGTCCTCGCTCGGACCGCTGCACTCATCGGACGATCTGCCGTCGGGGACCATGACCGGCTACTACTGGCCGCTCAAGCGGATCGGCGTCATCGCCCAGAAGGATTCCAAGCGGGTCGTCGCGCTGGTCGTCTCCCTCGATGACACCTATAGAACCGACCGCGGCGTCGCGATCGGTTCGGACATCAGCGCCTTTCGCAACGCGTACGGCAAGGAAGACAGCATCGACCAGCATCAGGACGACAGCACGTATGTCTACAACAAGCTCGGCATCGCGTTCGTGGTAGACGACGGCGGGGCGCTGGATCAGCGGGTCTCGCTGATCTACGTCTTCGCGCCCGGCCAGTACACCAGCATCTTCACCACGCAGGGCGACTAGAGGTTCGCGAAAACCGCGCACCCCGCCGACCGGTGCCGGCGCGGCGGGGTCAATACGAGAAGCCGCCGCGCCGGCGGCTTCTTGTGTTCGAGACCTCAGTACAGCCCGCCGTTCGCGTCCAGAATCGCGCCGTGCACGTGCCGGGCGCGCGGCGAGGCGGCAAAGACAATCACGTCCGCGATGTCGTCGGGCCGCGCCAGCCGGCGAAGCGGCGTGCGCTCCACGATGGCGCGGCGCTCCGCCTCGTTCGTGTACCGGTCGAGCAGATCCGTTTCGGTGGGTCCCGGGCAGACGCAGTTGACCCGCACGCCCGTGCCGGCCAGCTCCGAGGCCAGGTGGCGCGTCAGTCCGATGAGCCCGTACTTCGAGCACGTGTACTGCGCGCCGTTGACGAGGCTGAGGCGCCGCCCGGCGATCGACGACACGAAGACGAGCGTGCCGTCGCGCCGCGCCAGCATCGCCGGCAGCAGGGCCTGCGCGCAGAAGAGCGCGCCCCGGAGGTTCACGTTGAGCACGCGGTCCCAGCGCTCTTCCGTGATCTCCAGCACCGGATCCGGAAAGCCGATGCCGGCGTTCGAGACGAGGACGTCGACGGCTTCGAATTCGCGCGCGGCCGCCTCCGCCATCGCCCGCACGGCCTCCCGATCCGCGACGTCGGCCGCGACCGCGAGCGCGCGCCCGCCCGCGGCCCGCACCGCCGCGGCGGTCTCCTCCGGCGGCGCGAGGTCGGCGGCGACGACGGCGGCGCCTTCGGCCGCGCACCGCACCGCCACGGCGCGGCCGATGCCGCGCCCCGCGCCGGTCACCAGCACCGTTTTCCCGGACAGGTCAGCCACGGCGCCCTCCGGCCGCGTCTGAGCCTGCGGCGCGGGCCAAAGATGCCCCTCCTGCGCGCCACCGTGCAAGCGCGTCCCAGTTGAACCGGACGCCGTGTCCGGGCCGGGCGGGCGGCGTGAAGTACCCGTCCGCGGTGCAAATCGGCTCGTCGAGCGCCTCGAGCTCGGTCAGGTTGCCGCCGTCCAGGTCCTCGATCATCGAGGCGAGCCGGATCGCGCAGCAGAGCTGCCCCGACAGCTCGAGCACGAGATGCGGCGCCGTCGGGATGCCGTACCCCTCCGCGAGGTGCGCGATCTTGAGGAACGGCGTGATCCCGCCGACGCGCACGACGTCCGGCTGCACGACATCGACGGCGCCGTGGCGGAGAAACTCGTTGAACGCCGCGGGGGAGAACAGGTTCTCGCCGAGCGCGATCGGGCACCGGACCTGCGCCCGCAGCCAGGCGTGCCCGGCGACGTCCTCCGCGGGGAGCGGCTCCTCGATCCAATACGGATCGTACGGCTCGAACCCGCGGATCCGCCGGACGGCCTCGCCCGCGGTCCACTTCTGGTTGGCGTCGAGCATCAGGATCGGGTCCGGGCCGATCTCCTCCCGCACCGCCCGCACGCGTTCGACGTCGGCGCGCGGATCGTCGGACCCCACCTTCATCTTGAAGGCCCGGAACCCGCGCGCCCGCCACCGGCGAAACTGCGCGAGCAGATCGGGGATCGGGAGGTTCAGGTTGATGCCGCTGCCGTACGCCTCTGCGCGGTCCCGGCTCCCGCCGAGCAGGCGGTAGAGCGGCTCGCCGGCCGCCTGAGCCTTGAGGTCCCACAGCGCGATGTCGACCGCGGACAAACCGAGCAGCGCGAGCCCGCCGGGCGCGGCGTCGCGCACCGTGCCGTGGAGGGTGTGCCACGTGCGCTCGACCAGCGCCGGGTCGAGCCCCGCGACGACCGGGAGGAGATCGTCGGTCAGGAACGCGGCGATCGCCGTCCCGCCCGCGCCGACGGTAAAAGCCCACCCCACGCCCTCCTGCCCGGTGTCCGTGCGCAGGCGGGCCGTGATCAACTCGAAGACGCTGATCGTGTGGCTGGAGCTCTGCCAGGGTTCCCGCAGCCGGATCCGATAGCACGCCGCCTCGCCGCCGGTGACTTTCATCGCGCCGTCCCCGGGACGCCGGCCGCCCCGGCCCCGGGCCCACGGCGTGAGCCGGAGTCGCCAGACGGGGCGGCGCCGCGGTCGCGCGAGGCGAATTCGTCGGCGGCCTCGTCCATCCGCAGAAAGGCCGCGCCGAGGTCGCGCGTGGCGTCGATGAGGCGCTCGAACGTCAGCATACGGTGGCCCCGGCCGGTGACCTGAGGGTGGAAGGTGTAGGTCAACACACCCCAGTCGGCGGCGCGCGCCATATACCGGAAGTCGTCGACCCAATTGTCGAGCACCCCGGCGGCGTGCATGAGCCCCGGCTGCAGACCGTTCGGACCGGACGCCCGCTCGAAGTGCGGATAGTCGTCAAGCGACCACGACACCGGCATCTCGATCAGCGGCGTCGGATCCCCCCAGCGCACCGCGCCGTCGGAACCGACCTCGTCGCCCTGCCGGGCGCGATACGGCAGATGATCGTGCGCCATCATGCTGGAGTCGTAGACGAAGCCGTGCGAGAGCAGCAGGGGAATCGTGTGCGGACTCAGATCCCACGCCGGCGACCGGTAGCCGCGCGGGGCGCCGCCCGTGACCCGGGCGATCGCCTCCAGGCCGCGGACCAGCACGCGCTCCTCGTCGTCGCGAGACAGCGTGGCCGGCGGCTCGTGCAGGTACCCGTGATGCGCGATCTCGTGGCCCTCCGCGTGAACGCGCCGGCACGTCTCTGGATAGGTATCGAGCGTGTGGCCCGGGATGAACCAGGTCGCGGTGATGCGGCGGTCGCGCAGCAGATCGAGGATGCGCTCGGCGCCGACGACCCCGAACTCGCCGCGCGAGAGCGCGGTCGGCGTCGTCTGACCGCGCCGGATCCAGATCGAGATCGCGTCGAAGTCGAACGTCAGGCAGACCAGGTGCCGCGCCATCGCTGCGCCCCCTTGAACAAGCCGCGTCCTGAAGTAACGCCCGCCTCAAGCATTCGCCGGGAAGAGGCGAATTCTTGGGGCCCCGGGGCGGTGCCGTCGCCCGCCCGGGGCGCGAGCGCCGCGCCTACTGGTCGAAGAGGTTGTTCAAGGACTCCGCGACCGTGGGATGCGCAATCGCCGCGTCCCGCAGCGCCGTATACGGCAGCCGGCCCATCATCGCCGCCTGGACGACGGTCATCACCTCGCCGCCCATCACCCCGAGGATCGCGCAGCCGAGGATCTGCCCCGACCCGGCGTCGACGACCGCCTTCATGAGCCCGCGCGTCTCGTCCATTTCGATCGCCCGGGCCGCGCTCTTCATCGGCATCGTGAACACCCGCACCGGCCGCCCCCGCCGGCGCGCCTCGGTTTCGGTGAGCCCGACCCGGCCGAGCTCGGGGTCCATGAACACGCAGAACGGAACGAGCCGGTTCGCGATGCTCGCTCCGCCGCCGTTGAGGAGGTTCGCCTGCACGACGCGGAAATCGTCGTAGGAGATGTGCGTGAACGCGGGCCCGCCTTTCGCGTCGCCGAGGCAGTAGACGCCCTTCACGCTCGTCTCCAGCCGGTCGTCGACCCGGACGAAGCCGCGCGGGTCGGCCTCGATCCCGGCCGCGGCGAGATTGAGCCGGTCGGTGTTGGGCGTGCGCCCCACGGCCACGAGAAGGTGCGAGCCGGTCAGCGTTCCCTCGGTGCCGCCGTGTTGCCGGACGGTCAGCCGGATCGCGCCCTCCGCGCCGCGCTCGACCCGGCACGCCTCGGCGCCCAGCAGGATGTCGATGCCGTCGTCGCGCAGGATCCCCTCCACCGCCTGCGCCACGTCCGGATCTTCGCGCGCGCACAACTGCCTGCCGCGCTGCACGAGCGACACACGGCTGCCGAAGCGCCGGAACATCTGGCCGAACTCGATGCCGATGTATCCGCCGCCCAGTATCAGCAGGTGATCCGGCACGGCGTCGACCTCCATCATCGAGGTCGAGTCGAGCGCCGGCACGCCGTCCAGTCCGGGCAGCGACGGCCGGGACGGCCGCGCGCCGGGGTTGAGGAAGATGAGATCGCCGGAGAGCGCGCGGGTCCCGCCGTCCCGCAGCGCCACGTCGATCTCGTGCGGCCCGGTGAAACGGGCTTCGCCCCGGATGAGTTCCAACGCGGCGAGCTTCGCCAGCCCCCGCTCGCTGCCGCCGCGAAACTTCTCCACCACCCCCCGCTTGCGTTCGCGGACCTTCGTCATGTCCACGGACACCGGGCCGGTGCGCACGCCGTAGTCGGCGCCGCGGCGGGCGAGATACGCGACCCGCGCGCTCGCAACCATCGTCTTCGTCGGCGTGCAGCCCTCGTTGACGCAGGTGCCCCCGACGTGCTCGCGTTCGACCAGCGCCGTGCGGCGCCCGGCGCCGGCGAGCGCCCGCGCGAGCGGGGTGCCGGCCTGACCGGATCCGATCACGATCGCGTCGTAGTGGGCCGCGGCGGGTACCATGCGGACCTCCTTGGACCGGCGGATGCTCCCGGCCGGCTTTGATTTGGCGGTGGCTCGGCCCGAGGCGGCCGGCGTCGGGGTTCTTTTTCCCGGGAACCGCCCGTCCTGCCGTTGAACCACCCGCCCGTGGCTCCCAGATCAACGGCGCACACGGTTGCCCTCATCGAGGGCGACGGCATCGGACCGGAGATCGTCGCGGCGGCCCTGCCGGTGCTCGAGGCCGCGGCGGATCGGGACGGCGCGCGCCTCGAATGGCGGCGTCTCGACGCGGGCACGCGCGCGTATGCCCGGACCGGGCGCAGCGTTCCTCCCGACGTGCTCGAGGCGTGCCGCGGCGTGCGCGCGATGCTGAAAGGCCCCGCCGGATTGCCCGGCGTGCGCCACGCGGACGGCACCGAGGCCGGAACCGTCGCGGGGCCGCTGCGCAAGGCGTTTACGTTGTTCGCCAACGTCCGGCCGGTGCGGCGGGTTCCCGGCGTTTCGGCGATCGCGGCCGGCGGCACGGATTACGTGATCGTCCGGGAGAACACCGAGGGCGCGTACGCGACCCGCGGCGCCGGCGAGCTCACCGGCGACGGGGTCGAGGACCGCATTCGGATCACGCGCGAGGGGACGACACGGGTCGCCCGCCTCGCGTTCGAGCTCGCGCGCCACCGTGCCGCGGCGCGGGCGGTGTCGCCCGCGGGGACCGGCGGCAGCGCCGCGGCGCGCGTCACGTGCTGCGACAAGGCCAACGTGCTGCGGTCGTTCGCGTTTTTCCGGCAAGTGGCCGGCGAGGTCGCGGAGCAGTACCCCGACGTGGCCTTCGATGCCGTGTACGCCGACGCCGCCGCGGCGGCGATCGTCGATCAATCGCGGCGGTTCGACGTGCTGCTGGCGGAGAATCTGATCGGCGACATCCTCAGCGACGTCGCGGCCGCCACGATCGGCGGTCTCGGCTTCTGCCCCGCCGCCAACCTCGGGGAGCGCCACGGCCTGTTCGAGCCGGTCCACGGCTCGGCGCCGGACATCGCCGGCACCGACCGCGCCAATCCCGCGGCGATGCTCCTCGCGGGCGCGATGATGCTGGAATGGCTCGGGCTGCCGGCGGCGGCGGACAGCGTCCGGCGCGCGGTGGACCGTGCGGTTGCCGCCGGCGTCCTCGGCCTCGAGGCCGACGGACGGGTGGCCTCCACTCGCGGCGCAGGACGGGCCGTGCTCGACGCCCTCTCCTAGTCTCAGTCGGAACGAGGAACCGGCTGAAAGCCGACCTCGCTCACGTCCCGCATCGCCTTGCGCCACAGCGTATCGAATCCGCCCGCCAGGCTGCCGGCGAGGTCGCGATCCCGCACCAGGAGCGACGCGAAGCGCCCTTCCGGGACAAACGGATGGTCCAGCGGCAAGACCACCGTTTCGTCGTCCACGACGTGAAACGGATGGCCGAGCTCGCCGGAGTAGCGCACGCCGGTGAGATGCCGGATCTCCCCCCGGTGGCGCCGGAGGAACTCGATCAACACCGGCGCGCTCTGATAGGAAAACCCGAACACGACTCGATGCTCGATCTTCCGCTCGGCCGCGTTGCGCGCGATGCGCCGCAGGATCGGGAAGCCCGTCGCCACCGCCTGATCGATCGCCGCGAGGTCGCCCCGCTCCATGTACGAGAGGATGCGCGTGGCGGCGCTCGCGAGATGCACGAGATGCCGCCGCGCGTGGCTCTCCATGCCGAGCGCGAGATCGACGAACGTCTGCCGGCCGCGGAGGCGCGCGGGAAGGGCCGCCAGCGTCCGCCGCAGGCCCTCGGTCCCGTGCGCAAAGCGCTCCGCCCGCTCGCGGGCCAGCTCTACCGTCCGGTCGACGACGGCGTCGGCGGGGAGGGCCGCGTACTGCTTGGGACGCGTGGGCTGGACCTGGACGAGGCCGAGTTCCGCGAGTTTCTCCATCGCCCGGTAGATCTTCGACGAGGCGATGTCGCCCTCGCGGCACAGCGTCGCCGCATCGGCAACGCCCAGCGCCATCAGCGCGGCAAGGGCGGAGCGCTCGTCGCGCGAGAGGTTGAGCTCCTCGAGAAGGTCCAAGTCGGGCAGCCGCATTGCTCATTTTCTACTACAAAAAGTAGTTGAAACGCAATCCCCGCCGGCCTTAAGATCGAGCCGTAAACCGCATCGCCAAGGAGGCGCGACAATGGCCAAGCAAGCGGCCAAGACCGTGATGCCGATTATCGCCGTCGATTCCATCGACGAGCTGCATGACTTCTACACCGAGAAGCTCGGATTCAAGCGCGTCATGGGGGTGGTTGGAAAAGACGGACAGTTTGACTTCGTCTCGTACGATCTCGCCGGGGCGCAGATCACGTTCACGCGGACGCGCGAGCCGATGGACGCGACGAGTCCGTCCGCCGGCAAACGTTCTGTGGAGATCTACCTCGAGGTGGACGACGTCGACGCCTATCATCGCACCGTCACGCAGCACGGTGTGAAGGTGACGAATCCGCTCACCACCCAGTGGTGGGGCGACCGGACCTTCAAGGTCATCGACCCGTACGGCTATCAGATCTGGTTCCACCAGAAGCAGGTAGCTGAGATGAAGCCGCCCGTGGGCGCCAAGCTCGTCTAGCACAGAGGGGGACACGCGTACGCACCAAGTTCACCGACTCGAACAGTCGGCGGACGAAGCCGTCACGTAAGAACAACCGAGGAGGCAATCATGAACAACAATGTCAGCGCCACCAGCTTGAGGGATCGCATCGCGGAATTCACCACCAACCTGGCGAAGGACGCGCCACCAGAGGTGATTGCCACGCTCGGTACGGAGTTGAGGAGGCTCGCCGAGTCCGGCATCGCTAAGGGCGCGCTGCAGGTCGGCGCGAAAGCTCCCGATTTCTTGCTGCCTGAGACGCGTGGAGGCACGGTGAGCTTGTCCTCGCTACTCGCGAAGGGACCGACGGTTGTCACTTTCTACCGGGGAGGGTGGTGTCCGTTCTGCGATCTCCAGCTTCGCGCATACCAGCGGGTGCTCCCTGAGATCCACCGACTAGGCGCTGAGCTCGTCGCTATCTCCCCGCAGACCGCCGACTACGCGATCGCCGACGTTGAGAAGAAGCAGCTCGACTTCCTTGTACTCAGCGACGCACACAATGCAGTCGCGCGCCGGTACGGCCTCGTCTTCGTGCTCAGCGACGCGTTGAAGGGGCTGCAGACCGCGTTCGGCAACCCGATTCCGAAGTTCAATGGTGATGAGTCCTGGGAGCTTCCAATGCCGGGCACGTTCGTGCTGGATCGAGGCGGCGTCGTGCAGCTCGCCCACGTCGATCCCGACTATACGCGGCGGCTCGAGCCTGCAGCGATTCTCGCCGCTGTTCGTGGAGCGCGATCGCGGATGACTGACGGGACCTACGCATGAGCCTGAATAGACGCGGCGGCCGTGCGGCGGGCGGCCCCTATCGCCGCGCCAACGCCTCTGCGACTCCGGCGGCCAGCCCCGCCCCTTCCCGGAGCGCCGCCCGCACGCGGTTGCACTCCCGCAGCAGCTGCGCTTTCAAGAATCCGTAGTCGCGGGTGCCGGCGAGCGAGGCGAGGGCGCCGGCGGCACTGAGGCCCGGCAGCACGTACCGGCCGCTCGCCCGCATGATCGGCGACCACTCCGCCGGGTCGTGGAAGAACCGGCCGCGGCGGCTGTACACGACCGGGTTCATGATGCGGCTGAGGCGCAGGAGCGCGGCGTTGAGACGGCGCGCCGCCGTGGGATCCGTGGCGCTGGTCCGCCTCTCGTCCAGGCTTCGCGACGCCGCGATGAACGCGTCGGCGTCCGCGACGAGCGGACCCAGATCGAGATGCGAGGCGAGCGACGGCTGGAGCTCCACGGCCGCCTTCCGGATCTCCTCGCCGGTGTCGCCGGGCGCGAGCGGCAGGACGCGCGCGTTCACGAGCTCCCCCACCGCGGTCACGCCGATCCTCGTGTCGGTCGCGAGAATCCCGGTGTCCGCCTTGTCGAGCGTGTCGAAGTCGGTGTGCCACCACCACGCGTTCGCGGCGCCACCCGTCCACGGGCGGAAGTCGGGGTGGTCCTCCGGTAGAAACGGATAGATCGAAAACGACGAGACCCCGTTCGGCAGGAACGACTGGTCGGCCGCGCGCGCCGGCCGATGCGCCGGGGGATCGGCGACGCCCGTGGTGCGGGTGATGATCTGCTTCGCAAACCGCTCGAGGTCGGCCGTCGTGTTGCGGGCGACGTAGCGCGTCGCGCCGCGCACGCCGGGCGAGTCGACGTTGTAGTAGGCGAGGCATCGCTCGGCGAGGTCGAAAAAGCGCGTGTCGGCGTACCACGTCGACCCGCTGTACCGGCCGTGCGAGTGCCCCGGCCACCAGCAGACACGCACGCCGCGCGCGAGCGCGGCGCGATGATCCCACAAAGCCCGCGCCATCTCCAGTAGGCACGCGTCGCCCGTCGCGTTGTCCGTGATGCCGGCGTTCCAGGAACAGTAGTGCGCGCCGACCAGCACAAACTGGCCGGGGTCGGCGCCGCCCGCCCCCGTTCCCGGAATCGCCGCCTCCGGCAGCAGCGAGCGCAGCCATTCCGTCTTCACCTCGGCGACGATCCGCACCCGGACCGGCCCGCCGCGATCGAGAAGGCCGCGCAGCGTCCGCCCGCCCTCGACGTCGACGGAGATCGCGGGGCATTGGGGCAGCCGGTCCGCCTGATCGAGATCGGGCGTGCCCCAGATCGTCGTCCCAATCATGTTGTGGATGACGCGGTCCTGGTTCGTAAACACGACCGCGGCGCATCCGGCGCGGCTCGCCCTCAGCACCGTCACCGGCGTGGCGAGCCCGCCAACGAGCGCGGCCCGGCCGGCCCCGCGCTCGACCTGGCCGTCCGCGATGTCGGTCAGGTCGGCGACGATCCCGTCCGGTCCGGTGGATCGCGCGAACGAATGCGTCAGGCACGGCAGCGTGAGCCGCTCCGGCTCGAGCACCTCGAGCGTCGCGCGGATCGGGTAACTGAGGAACGCGTCGAACTCGTGGACCTCGACCGGCACGCCGGCGCCGTGAAGCCGGTCGGCGATGTATTCGGCCGCCCGCCGCTCGCCGGGTCCGGCGGTGTCCCGGCGCACGCCCGCAAACCACTCGAGATGACTCGCCAGCCGCTCCGGACTGACCGCCGCCACCGCCGTTTCCAAGGGATTCGCCAAGATCGCCACCTCCGCCGTGCGCGCCGCGGTCGACCATGGCCGCCGCGCGGTATGCTCTCGCCGACCTTCCCTGCAGTTCGAAGCGCGCAGGACGCGCCCCTGGTGGCCGCGAGGGCGGCGCCCGGTGCGGGTCGAAGAGCGTTTTCGCCGAACTCACCCGAACGCGGGGGGAGATTTCGCGCGAGGAGGCGCACCGTGGTTCCGCTCAATGCTGTGTCGCAGGACCATCTCACCGAGTTCAACCGCACGATCGCCAAATGGACGCGGCTGTCGGGCTCGCGAGACGAACGCGAGGCGGCCGCGTACGTCGAAGACCGGCTGCGGTCGTTCGGCTACGCCGCGCAGACGATCGTCCACGACGCCTACATCAGTCTGCCGGGCGCCGCCTCGCTGCGCGTCACGAAGCCGGAGCCGCGCGACCTTCCGTGCATCACTCACTCCATGGGCATCCCCACCGGCGGGCGCGCCGTGTCCGCCGAACTCGTCTACGCGGGCAAAGGCACCCCGGAAGAGTACGCGAAAGCGGGCGCCGCCGGCAAGATCGCGCTCGTGGAAGGCCGGGCGACGCCGGCGCACGCGGTCAACGCCACGCGGGCCGGCGTGCTCGGCATCATCTGTATCAGCGGCCGGCACGCCCACGAGATGTGCTGCTCGCCGGTCTGGGGCAATCCGGCCGAGAGCACCAAAGACGCTCTGCCGCGCGTGCATCTCCTGTCGGTGCCCAAGGCGGACGGCGAAGCCCTGCGCGCCTTGTGCGCGCGCGGCCGCGTGGACGTGGCGTTCACCGCGGAGGTCGAGACGGGGTGGACGAAGACGCCGATCGTGATCGGCGACCTCGCCGCGGGTCATCCGGACGCGGACGGAACGTTCGTCCTGTTCTCAGGCCACCTTGACGGCTGGTACCTCGGCGCGATGGACAACGGCAGCGCCAACGCCGCCATGCTTGAAGTCGCCCGCGTCCTAGCGCCGCGCAGAGAGTCGCTCCGGCGCGGGCTGCGGCTCGCCTTCTGGTCCGGACACTCGCACGGCCGCTACTCGTCGTCGGCCTGGTACGCCGACGCCCACTGGTCGGAGCTCGCCGAGCGCTGCGTCTGCCACGTCAACGTCGATTCGCTCGGCAGCATCGACGCCGACACCTTCGCGACCAACTCGATGCCGGAGACGGCGCCCCTCGGCATCTGGGCGGTGCAGGAGGCCGCGGGCGGGACGCTCGACGCCAAGCGCGTCGGCCGCAACTCCGACCAGTCGTTCCTCGGCGCCGGGATCCCGTCGCTGCTCGGCTCGGTGTCGCACCAGGTGGACGGCAGCCTGGGATGGTGGTGGCACACGCCGCACGACACGCTTGACAAGATCGACCCGGCGCGGCTCGTCCGGGACACCAGGATCTTCGCGCTGGCGATCTCGCGGCTGCTCGAAGATCCGGTAGTGCCGCTCGACTACGGGGCCGCGGCCCGCGACCTGACGCAGAGCCTCGACGAGCTGCAGGCGGCGGGACGCGACTTCGACCTCGGTCCGGCGCGCTCGGCCGCCGGCCGGCTCGACGAACTGTGCGCCCGCCTCGCCCGCGCGGCGGCCGGGGTCACCGGCGGGGCGCCGGCCCGGCACATCAACGCGTGCCTGCGCCGCGTGGGCCGGGCGCTGATCCCGGCGACCTACACGTCGACCGGGCCGTACGCGCACGACCCGGCGCTCGAGACGCCGTTCCTGCCGCGCCTGGCCGCCGTTCGCCGGCTCGCGGCGCTGCCCGCGGACGGCGACGAGGCGAAATTTCTGCGCGTCGACCTCGTACGCGGCCGCAACGCGGTCACCGCCGCGATCGAGGAAGCGTGCCGGCATGTGGAGGCCTGCCTCGAACGGTTGGGATAATCCGCGTCGTAACCGGTGCTACCCTCCGGCCGGCCCGCGGGCGTTGAGCGCCGCCAATTGCTGTCGCTCGAGCACGGCCGACGCGGCCGTGCCGATCGCGAGCGACCAGAAGAGCGGACCGATCCCAAAATACGAGAGATGGGACACCGCCACCGCGAACGCGAACAGCGGCCCAAGCACGAGCGGCCCCCGCAGCGCGTCCTGCAGCGTTGAGCTGAGCGCGCCGATCAGCGCGAGGCCCGCGAGCGCGAGCAATACCGGGAGCGGCACGACGCGCAGCAGATCCGCGGCGACCCCGGCGAGGGCGGCGATGACGAGGAAGCCCGCACCCGAGAAGTACACCGACCAGTGGCGCACGTCGTGGTCGCCCGCGTCCGGTCCCGCGGTCGGCGCGGCGAGAAACGATGCCATGCAAAACGGCGTGAACCCGAAGAACGAACCGGCCACCGAGGCGGCGCCCGTGATCATGTCGATCGCGCGCAGCGATGCCGGAAAGCGCTGGCTTCTGATGTAGACAACCGACGCGAGATTGGCCGAGGTGCTCATCAGGACGGCCAGCACCGGCGCAAACGCCACCACCGCCGTCCATGAGAACGCGGGCGGCGCGGCCTGCAGCGCCGGCGCCACCCACCGGAACCGGCTGAGGCTCAGCATGCCGGTGAGGCTCGCCGCCGCCGCCCCGACGACGACCGCGGGCAGGATGGCCGGTATCCGCGGCGGCAGGAGCCGGCGGCCGAGGACGTAGGCGAGGAAGGCGCTTCCAACGACGGCGGGGGCGGTTCCCGCCTCGGTGAACATACCCGCCACGTACGGCAGGATCGCCCCGGCCACCATCGCCATGACGATCGGGGCCGGGACCCATCGCGCGACGCGCTCGCTGAGGCCGACGGCGCCGAGCAGGAAGACGAGCAGCCCCGCGATGAGCGAGGCTCCGCGGAGCTCGGCGTAGGCGGCATGTCCGACGAGCGTCGCCGCGGCCACGGTTCCGAGGGTGCTGTAGGCGGCCAGCAGCGGCTGCCGGTACCACCACGTCAGGAGCAGACTCAGCACGCCGGGTCCGCCGTACAGCACGGCGATCCACGATGTGGTCGCCGCTCCGGAGACGCCGAACAGCCGCGCAACGGTCAGCGGAAAGCTCAGCGCCGCGATGGCGAAGATGGTCACGGGCAGCGCCATCGTGAGCGGCGGAATTAGGCGCGACAGCGGCCGCGGCAACCTACAGCTCTCTCGGGTCCAGCGCGTCGCGCACGGCGTCCCCCACCACGTTGAACGCCAGCGTCACGACGAGAATCGCCATCCCTGGAATGACGACCAGCTGGGGGCTGCTGGTGATGTAGTTCCGGCCGACGCTCAGCATCGCGCCCCACTCCGCGGTCGGCGGCTGGACGCCCAGCCCGAGGAAGCTGAGGCCCGACGCCGTCAGGATCGCGGTGGCGAGGCGCAGCGTCGATTGGACGATGAGCGGCGAGAGGATGTTCGGAAAGATGTGCCGCGCCATGATCGTCCGCTCCGCTGCCCCAAGCGCCTGCGCCGCCTGCACGTACACCTCCTGCCGCGCCAGCAGCGTCGAGCCGCGCGCGATCCGCGCGAACGGCGGAATCGAGTTGATGCCGATCGCGACGATCACGTTGCCCATGCCGACGCCGAGCGCCGCGATCACGGCCACCGCGAGCAGAAACCCCGGAATCGCGAGCAGGACGTCCATCGCGCGCATGATCACGGTGCCGCCGGCGCCGCCGTAGTATCCGGCGACGATGCCGAGCGCGGAACCGGCGGCAAAAGCGAGCGCCACGGCGCCGAGCGTAATCAGCAGCGTGTTGCGTCCGCCCCACAGGAGGCGGCTTGCGATGTCGCGGCCGAGCTCGTCGGTACCGAGCGGATGCGTCCACGAGGGCGGTGCGTCGGGGTTGGCGACGTCGACGAGGTTGGGCGGATGCGGCGAGAGCCAGGGCGCGGCCGCGGAGAGGCCCACGGCGAGAAGCAGCACGGCCAGTCCCGCCACCGCCACCCGCCGGCGCGAGAACTGCTTCGCGGCGCGCCTCCACGGGCTCGCCGGAGCCGCAGCCGCCGGCGCGGCGGGCGCGCGCGCAACGGTTCCACGGGCCGCCCGCTCAGTCAAAGCGGATCCTCGGGTCGAGGTACGCGTAGAGGAGATCGACCGCGAGGTTCACGGCGATGAAGGTGACCGAAAACAGCATGACGGTGGCCTGCACGACGGCGATGTCCCGCGTGCGAATCGCGTCCACGACGAGGCGGCCGAGGCCCGGACGCGCGAACACCGTCTCGGTCAGCACCGTCCCGGCGAGGAGATACCCGAGCTGAAGCCCGAGCACCGTGACGATCGGGATGACCGCGTTCCGGAAGGCGTGCCGCATCACGAGCGTGCCGCGGGCGACGCCTTTGGCCAGCGCGGTGCGCAGGTAGTCCTGCCGCAGCACGTCCAGCATGGCCGCGCGGGCCTGGCGCGCCACCGTCGCGGCGGACGCGGCGCCCAGGGTCAGCGCCGGCAGGATCAGCTGCGCCGCCGTGCCGGCCCCGGTGCTCGGCAGCCACCGCAGCGACACCGAGAACAGCATCATCAACATGAGGCCGAGCCAGAAGATCGGAACGGAGATGCCGAGCGCCGTGGCGAGCGACGTCACGGCGTCCCACGTCGAGTGCTGGTGGGTGGCGGCCGTGATGCCCGCCGCGAGCCCGACCGCGACCGCCAACGCCATGGCGGCGACGGCAAGTTCGGCGGTCGGCCGGACCCGGGTTGCGATCTCATAGGTGACCGGCCGCCGGGTGACCGCGGACCGGCCGAGATCGAACCGCACAAAGCGCTCCAGCCACCGCGCGTACTGGACGTACACGGGCCGATCCAGGCCGAGTACCTCGCGGATCGCCCGGACGTCCGCGGCGCTCGCGTCCGGCCCGGCCATCACCAGCGCGGCGTCGCCCGGGATCGCCTTGAGAATGCCGAAGACGATGAGCGAGACGCCCAGCAGCACCGGGACGGCCCACAAGAGGCGCTCCGCGATGTGGCGGAGCATCGCGCCCGGCGGCGACCCTCAGCGCTGCAGCCGGCCGGGCACGAAGTCGCCGGTCGGCAGCACGGTGAAGCCGGACACCCCGCTGCGCGCGCCCCAGATGTTGACCAGCTGCAGCAGAAAGATGATCGGCTGGTCCTCCCAGACGAGACGCTGGGCCTCCTTCAGGATCGGCAGGCGCGCCGCCGGATCGAACGTGCGCCGCTCGGCCGCGATCAGCGCGTCAACCTTCGGATTCGCGTAGCCGGTCCGCTGCTGCGTCGCGGGGACGTTCGTCGCCGCGGAGTCGTACATCCGGTAGAGATGGTAATCGATGTACGGGCTGCCTTTGAGAAGGCACGTGGCCGTGCCGGGGCGGGTATCCGGATCGGACGAGCTGAACGCGAGCAGGTCTGCAAAGGCCATTTCGCGGATCGTCATCTGCACGCCGATGTTGGCCCAATAGCCCTGGACGGCCTGGACCACCTGCGCGTCGCCCGCCCACCGGCCGCTGGTAAGGTTGACGGTGACGCGCATCCCCGAACCGTAGCCGGCCTCGGCGAGCATCCGCTTCGCGCGCTCGGGATCGTAGCGGAGCGGCGGAAAATCAACGCTGCCCCACAGGCCGGGCACCCCGGGGCTGTTCAGCGGCCGGGCGAAGCCCTTCATGATCCCCTTGATGATCGCGTCCTTGTCGATCGCCACGTTGAGGGCCTGACGGACGCGCACGTCGGAGAACGGCGGCTTGGTGTCGGCGGTCTCGAGCTCCGCGATCGTCTGGCTCGGCGTGGCGCGCACGGTGAGCCCCGGCGTCTGCCGGAGCCCCGGCACGTCCGCGGGCGGCAGGTTCAGCACCGCGTCCGCCTCGCCCGTCTTCAGCACGACCACCCGGGCGGCGGGCTCGGGAATCGGACGGTAGACAAAGCGCCGCACGCGAGGCTTCGGCCCCCAGTAGTCGGGGGTGGCCTCCGCGGAGACGTGATCGTTCGGCACCCACTCCTCGAACGTGAAGGGGCCGGTCCCAACCGGATGCCGCCCGAAATCCTGCCCGTACCGGCGCACCGCCGCCGGGCTGATGATCTTCGCCGAGACGTCGGCCATCAACAGCGGAAAATCCGGGTTGGGTGGATCGGTGGTGAAGCGCACGGTGCGGTCGTCGACCGCGGCGACGTCTTTGATCAACAGATAGTTGCCGCGCCGCGTCGCAGGCACGCTCTTGTCGAAGATCCGGTCGAACGTGGCGCGGACCGATTCGGCGGTGAGCGGCGTCCCGTCGTGGAACCTGACGCCCGGCCGCAGCGTGAACGTCCATGTCCGCCCGTCCGCGCTCGGTTTCCACGCGGTCGCGAGCGCCGGGACCACCTGCCCCTTGTCGTTCCAGGTGACCAGGCCGTCGTACATCGCGTTCATGATGGCCTGAAACGGCCCGGTGCCGACGGCCGGCTCGAGGCTGTTGGGCTCCGTGCCGTCGACGACCACAAACGTCTGCTCCCGCGGCACCGCGGCCGCCGCGGACGCCGACTCCGGCGATCGCAGAATGGCGAGCGGTCCCGCGCCGAGCGCCAGGGCGGCCGCGGCCGAACGCACCGCGCCCTCTTTCAGAAATGCCCGACGCCGCAGCACCGTCTTGCGCAGTACCTCCGGCCGCCCCCCGGCGGCCTCCGGTCGCTTCATCGCCGCCTCCCCATCCGTGTCAGCAATAGGTATCGTACTCCCGGCCGTCGACCGGCACGGCGATGACCGTGGGGCGCCCGGACCCGAGCGCCGTCCCGGCCGCACGGCGCAGGGCGTCCAGAGACTCGACGCGGACCCCCTCGATCCCGAAGCCCCGCGCGATCGTCTCGAACTGCGGCGCCGGAAAGTCGACGCCGTAGGGCTCGAAGCCGCGCCGGCGCTGGCCCACGCGGATCAAACTGAGACTGGCGTCCACGAAGCAGACGATCGTCACCGGCACCTCGTACTGGCGCAAAAACGTGAGGTTGTGGAGCATCATCAACAGCCCGCCGTCCCCCACCACGGAGAGCACCGGCCGGTCACGGAACTCCAGCTTCGCGGCGATTGCGGCCGGCACCCCGTAGCCCATACCGGAAAGACCGTTGGACATGAAAAACGTGTGGGGCTCGTAACTCTCCCAGAACTGGCCGCAGTAGTACTTGTGCGATCCGACGTCGCAGGTCAGCACGGTGTCGCGCGGCGCGGCGTCGCGCAGCGCGCGCATTGCCGCGAGCGGGCTGAGCCCCGCGCCGCCCGACGATGCAAGCGGCTCGGGCCGGATCCGCGCGCGGGCGGCCGCCAGCATCGGCTCGGGCCACCGGCGCAGACGGACCGCGCCCAGTGATGCGAGCGACTCCGCGATGTCTCCGAGCGGCTCGACCGGGCGGTACGCGCCCTCCGCGGTCGAGGCGCGCGACAGGTTGACGATGCGGCGGCCCACGTACCAGTCCTTGTCGCACTCCACCGGGTCGAAGCCCACGCCGAGCAGCACGTCGGCCTGCTCGACCGTCTCCATGACCGCCGCGTCGACGGCCATGCCGCCGACCACGCCGAGGAACCCGGGCGCGTCCTCGGGAAGCATCCCCTTCGCCTTCGGCGTCGCGATGAACGGCCATCCGGTGCGGTCGATGAATGCCCGCAGGGCGGGCGCGTCCTGTGGCGCGCAGCCGACGCCCACGACGACGAGCGGGCGCTCGGCACCGTCGAGCAGATCCCGGGCCTCGGCGAGCGCTCCCACCGAACCCCCCGCCGGCGCCGCCTGGGACTGCGCCGCGGGGAGATCAACCGGGGAGGCGCCGGGTTCGGCCGGCGCGGCCGCGAGGTTGCTCGGAAGGGCCAGGTGGATCGGGCCGGGCAGCGGGCTCACGGCGAGCGCGATCGCGCGGCGCACGAGATCGGCGGTCCCCCGCCCGTCCACCGCCGCGCTCGCCTTCGCGATCGCGCCGAACAGCCGGCCGAGCGGCAGACGCTGGTGCGGAAAGTGGGGCGCGAGCGCGGTCGAGAGGTCCGCGCTGATCGCGAGCACAGGAGACCGGTCGAGCAGCGCGTTCGACACGCCGAGGCCGAGGTTCATCGCCCCGGGCCCGAGCGTCGCCATGCACACGCCGGGACGGCCCGTGATCTGCCCGGTGACGTCGGCCATGAACGCGGCGCTGGCTTCGTGCCCGGTGAGGTAAAAGCGGATCCCCGCGCGGCGGCACGCCTCGATGAGGACGGTGATCTCGCCCCCGGGCAGCCCGAAAGCGTGGTCGATGCCGGCGTCCGCGAGAGCCCCGGCGATTGCCTCAGCGTTTGTGGCCATTCGTTCCTCCGCTGCCGCGGTCAGGGTGACCGTCCCGGCGCTGGTAATGGTGTCAATGGATGATTCTCGGCCGGAGCGACTCGCCCCCTGGCCGCCGCCGGGCCCCAAAAGCGAACGCCCGCCGGCTGTCCCGGCGGACGTTCTTCGCGAATGGCGGCGGAGCGCCGCGGGTGTTGGCGCGCCTCTTATTCGTACCGCAGCGCGACGATGGGGTCGAGGGCCGCGGCGCGCAGCGCCGGATAGTACCCGAAGACCACGCCCACCGCGAGCGACGACACGAAACCCATGATGACCGACATCGGCGAGATGAGCGTCGGCCAGTGCGCCATCACCGAGGCCCCCTGCGCCGTCGCGACCCCCATGATGATGCCGATGACGCCGCCGAGGCAGGCGAGGGTCAGCGCCTCGACGAGGAACTGCATCAGGATGTCATGCCCGCGCGCGCCGACCGCCATGCGCAGGCCGATCTCGCGCGTGCGCTCGGTCACGGACACCAGCATGATGTTCATGATGCCGATGCCGCCGACGACGAGCGAGACGACCGCGATACCGGCGAGGAGCAGCGCCTGGGTCTGTGAGGTGGCGAGCCGGACCTGCTGGATGTCGGCGATGTTCCGGACCGAGAAGTCGTCGGGCTGGACCGCCGTGAGGTGATGGCGCAGCCGCAGCAGCCGCTCTGTCGCGTCGATCACCCCCGGCACGTCTTCCGGGGTGGCCGCAGACACGAGAATCTGTCCGACGTAAGCCTGGCCCGTCAGCCGGTCGAGAAGCGTGGTGATCGGCACCATCACGAAATCGTCCTGGTCGCGGCCGAAGCCGGACTGCCCCTTCGAGGTCATCACGCCGAGCACGCGGAACGGCACGTTCTTGATGACGACCGTCTGGCCGACCGGCGAACCGCTCGGGAACAGGTTCTGCGCGACGGTCGAGCCGAGAACCGCGACCTTGGCCTCCTGGTCGACCTCCGCCTGCGTGTAAAACCGCCCGGACGCCACGTCCCAATTGCGCACGGTGGTCCACGACGGCGTACTGCCCTGGATCTGCGTAAACCAGTTGTCGCCGCCCGCGACGACCTGTGCGTTCGTCTGCGACTGCGGCGCCGCCGCGCCCACGGACGGCACTTCGGCCGCGATCGCCGTCGCGTCGGCGAGCTTCAGCGTCGTCCGGCTGCCGCCGCCGAGGTTGACGCCGCCCTGGCTGGTGGCGCCGGGAATCACGACCACGAGGTTGGCGCCGAGACTCTCGATCTGCGCGAGCACCGCGGCCTGCGCGCCGGAGCCGATCGCCATGGACGTGATCACGGCCCCAACGCCGATGATGATGCCGAGCATCGTCAAGAGCGACCGGGTGGCGTTGCGCCGAAGCGCCTGCCAGGCGACGCGGAACAACAGGCCGAGACTCATACGCGCACCTCCTGCCGCACCGCCGCGTGCGTCTGGTCGACGGCCGCGCGGACCGCTTCCGGCACCGCATCCGCCACGCCCTGGTCGGAAAGCACCAGACCGTCGCGGAATGTCACCACCCGCTTCGACCACGCCGCCACGTTCATGTCGTGAGTCACCACGAGCACCGTCAGGCCCTGCTGGTCGTTGAGACGCCGGAATAGGGTCATGATCTCGGCGCTGCTCTTACTGTCGAGGTTCCCGGTCGGTTCGTCCGCCATCAGGAGCGGCACGCCGTTCGCGAGCGCGCGGGCAATCGCGACGCGCTGCTGTTGCCCGCCGGAGAGTTCGCTCGGCTTGTGATCGAGCCGGTTGCCCAACCCGACACTCTCCAGCAGTTCCTTGGCCCGCGCCGTCCGTGTCTCGCGGGCGATCCCGGCGTAGAGCATCGGCAGCTCCACGTTCTCGAGCGCGGACGTCCGCGCCAGCAGGTTGAAGCTCTGAAAGACGAACCCGATCTGGCGGCTGCGCACGATCGCGAGCTCGTCGGCCGAAAGGCGCGAGACCTCCTGGCCGGCCAGCCGGTACGAGCCCGACGTCGGACGGTCCAGGCAGCCCAGCAGGTGCATGAACGTCGACTTTCCGGACCCCGACGGGCCCATGATCGCGACGAACTCGCCCCGGCGCACGTCGAGGTTCACGCCCCGGAGCGCGTGCACAGCCATGTCGCCGGTCCCATACACCTTCGTCATGTCACGGACTTCGATCAGCAGGTCCGACTTGGTTTCCGGTGTCCGCCGGATCGCCATCACGGAGTGCCTGCCGGCGTCGTGCCCCGGCCGCCGCCGGTCGTCCCACCGCCCGTCGTCCCGCCGCCGGTCGTCCCACCGCCCGTCGTCCCGCCACCCGTGGTCCCGGCACCCCCCTGGCCCCCGCTGGCGCCGCCTTGGCCGCCGCGCTGGCCGGGCCTGCGGTTGCCGCGCAGGGCGGCGACGATTACCTGCTCGCCCTCCTGAAGACCCGACCTCACCTCGACGTTCTTGTTGTCGGACGCGCCGATGACGATGCGGACCGGCGCCGGCTGGCCGTTGCGCAGCACCCACACGGTCACGGTCGACCCGGGCGCGCCTGCCACCGGTGCGCTGCCCGCGCCGCCACCCCCACCACCGCCGCCGGGACCGCCGAACCCGCCGCCGCCGAGCGGCCCGCCCGAAGGCGCGCCGCCTCCTCCCGCCGACGTCGGCCGCGCGCCCTGCTGAAGCGGACGGAACAGGAGTGCCTGGAGGGGGACGGCGAGCACGTGCGTGCGCGTCGACGTATTGATGATCACCTGCGCCGTCATGCCGGGGAAGAGCCGCCCGGAATCGTCGTGGACGGCGACCACCGCGTCATAGGTGACGACGTTGGAAACGATCGTCGGATTGACCCGCACCTGCTGGACGGTGCCGTTGAAGGTCACGTTGGGATAGGCGGTCACCGTGATCACCGCGCTGTTGCCCTGCTTCACGCTGCCGACGTCGGCCTCGTCGACCGACGTATCCACCTGCATATCGGTGAGGTTCGTCGCGATGGTGAAGAGCGTCGGTGTCGATAGAGACGCGGCGACGGTCTGCCCGACGCTGACGTTGCGCGCCATCACGACGCCGTCGACCGGACTTGTGATGATGGTTCGCGACAGGTTGTACTGCGCCGTCTGCAGCTGCGCGGACGAGGCGGTGACCTGGTGCGATGACGCCGCCGCCTGCGCGGAGGAGGTTTGGACCGCCTGCTGGGCGCCCCGCACTTGGGAGAGGTTCGAGGCCACCTGCGCCTGCGCCACGCCGATCGCGGCCTGCGCCGCGGCGTAGTCGTCCTGGGCCGCCTGCGCCGCCGTCTGGTCCGTGTCCATCTGGCTCTGCGAGATGTAGCCCTGCCCGAGCAGCGACGCGTCGCGCTTCACCGTGGTTTGCGCGAGGGCGAGTTGGCTCCGCGCCTTCGTCGCGCCGGCCTGGGCGTTGCGGAGGTTGGCCAGCGACTGCTGGTAGTTCGCCTGCGCGGTCTGCACCGCCACCTGTGCCTGCTGCATGCTGCTCGCCGACGCGGCCGCGGTCGACTGGGTGGCCGCCAGCGCCGCGCTCTGCTGCTCCACCGCGGCCTGGAACGACGTCGGATCGAGGGTCGCCAGCACCTGGCCCTTCTTGATGCGCGAGTTATAGTCGACGCCGAGCGTGGCGATCGTGCCGGACACCTGCGTGCCGACCTGAATCTGGTCAACCGGGTTCACGGTGCCGGTCTCGGTCACCGTCGAGGAAATGTCCGCGTACTGCACGGGGCGGGTGATGTAGCGCACCGCGGTCCGGCGCTGGCCGAGACGCTGCACCGTCACGATGCCGCCCGCGGCGAGCGCCGCGACCACGGCCAGCGCGATCGTCCGGCGGACGGTGAACCAACCTAGGAACTTCATGGAGTGCCTCCCCCGGCGCTGGCCACGATGGGCGCGCCCTCGGCATGCTGCAGCGTCGCCAGCGCGGATTCATAACTGTACTGGGCGGATGCGGCGTTGACGTCGGCCTGCGCCGCCGTCGTCTGTGCCTGGATCACCGCGATGATCGTGCCGACCCCCGCACGGTACTGGCCCTGCGTCACGGCTAGCGCCTGGTCGGCGGCCGCCTTGGCGGCCTGCGTCGCCGTCACGTTCGCGGCCGCCTGGACCGCCGAGAGGTACGCCTGGTACGCGTCCTGGCGAATCGCGAGAATCTGCGAGGCGAGCGACGCCTGCGCGCTTTTCAGGGACGCCTGGCCCCCCGCGATCTGCGCGCGGCCCCGGCCCGCGTCGAAAAGCGGCAGGCTGATCGTGCCCGTCAGGCCGTACGACGAAGTATTGTTGAGCGCCGGCTCGGTGCTGTACGGCGTGAAGCCGGCGCCGAGTCCGATGTTGACTTGGGGACCGGCGTTCACGTACGCGATGTCGAGTCCGGCCTGCGCGGACTGCACCGCCGCGTTCGCCTTCGCGATTTCGGGCCGGTTCGCGAGCGCCGCGGCGATAACCTGATCCGACGTCACGGTAACCTGGGGCGCCGGGGGGGTGGGAGTCGCCACTTCGATCGGCGTCGTCGTGTCGATCCCCATCGTGCTGGCCAGGTTGGCCTTGGCGGTCAGGATCTGCGCGTCCGAGTTGAGCGCCGCGACCTGGGCCTGAGCGACCTGGGCCTGCGCCTGGATCACGTCGGCCTGCGGCGCCACGCCGGCGCGCACCTGCGCCTGGACCAGTGCCAGCTGTGCCTGCGCCTGCGTCAGCACCTGCTGGTTGGCGGCGGCGACCCCTTCATTGCTGAGGACCGTGAAGAACTGCGTAGCCGCCTGGAGGGCGAGGTCCTGCTCCGTTTGCCGCAGGGCCGCCTCGGCCGACGCGACGCCCGCCTGCGCCGATTCGACGAGCGCCTTGGTGCGGCCGTTGTCGAATACGGTGACCGTGCCGGCGACCGTGGTGGTCCCGGTCGCGGTCACGTTCCCGAGCGGCGCCGACGCGAAGTTGGCGTTCGATGAGTTGGTGGTACCGAGCCCGCCGTTCGCGTTGAGCGACACGGTCGGCGCGTAGCCGGCGCGGGCCAGGATCAGGCCTTGCTGCGCCGCCTCGAGCGTCTGTTGGGAGGCCACAACCTGCGGGTTGTGGGTCAAGGCCGTCTGCACGGCCTGCGCCAGCGTAAACGTCTGGACCGTCGAGCCCGGCTGCCCGGTCGACGGGACGGGCGCAGCGGGCGGCGGAGCGACCGGCGGCGGGCTCCCCGGCGGTGCCGGAGGAGCCTGCGCGAACGCCGCGCCGGGCCGAGGCGCCGCAAACGTCGCCGCGCTCAGCGAGAGCGCGATGACGATCACGGCGACCTGACGGACCAGTCCGTTCATACCATGGCCTCCTGAGCCTTGGCGGCTTCCTGCCGCCGCGGGAACGTGACCGTGAACGTGCTGCCCCTGCCGACGGCGCTCTCGACGGCCACCCGGCCGCCGTGCGCCTCCACGAGCGACTTGACGATGGCGAGCCCGAGCCCGGTGCCGCCGCTGCTGCGCGCGCGAGATTGATCGGCGCGGTAAAAGTGTCTGAAGATGTACGGCAGATCGGCCGCGGCGACCCCGATACCGGTGTCCGACACGGCGAGCCGCACGTCGGCCTCGTCCGCCTGCATCGACACGTGGATCTCGCCGCCCGCCGGCGTATACCGCACCGCGTTCTCGACTAAATTCTGCACGATCTGCCGGAGGCGGTCCGGATCCGCGTCGATCCGCGGCAGCCCCTTGAGAATATCGGCCTGCAGGACGACACTCCGTTCGTCCGCGAGCGGCGCGAGCGCTTCGAGTGTCTCCCGCACGACCGGCCCGGCGTCGATCGGCTGGACGTTGAGCTGCAGCTGCCCCGCCTGCGCCAACGAGAGATCGCGCAGGTCGGTGATCAGACGCGCGAGCAGCAGCGACTGGCTGTGCAGCGTGGTGATCCGCTCCGGCGTCGCTTCCAACACGTGATCCAGCATGCCCTCGAGGGTGCCTTGAATCACCGAGAGCGGAGTGCGCAGCTCGTGCGCGACCCCGGCAAACAGCCTGCGGCGCTGCTCCTCGTCCGCCGCGAGCCGTTCCGTCATTTTATTGAAGGCGCGCGCGAGCTCGGCGACCTCGTCCTGCCCCCGAACCGGCACCGGCGGCGGAGTTCCTCCCCGCGCGATCACCCGCGCCGCCGACGTCAGATCGGTGATGGGACGCACCAGCCGGTGCGTGAGCCACAGCGTGAGCAGCAGGCCGAGCAGAACCGCGATGCCTGTGCCGCCCCAGATCGCGTTGCGAAACCGGCTTTCGAACAGAATCTCGCGCGCGCCGAGCGGCGGACGCCGCCGCTCGGGCTGCGACGCGACGTTGGCCGGCCGCTCCCCCGGACCCGGTGAGACCGAGCCCCCCGGCACCGGCGCAGGCGCCTCCCGCCGCTCCACGTACTGCCGGAACGTCTGGCGCGCCGTATACGAGCTGAACGTCGCGGAAAGCACGGTCGTCAGCACGGCAACCGCGATGACCGCGACGCTCAGCCGCGTCCCGAGACTACGCATGGGCGGCCTGCTGCCGCCGATCGTCCTCCGGACGCTGGAACTTGTAGCCGACCCCGTACACGGTAAGGATAAAGCGTGGGTTGCGGGGGTCATGTTCGATCTTGCTCCGAAGGTTTTTGATGTGCGCGTCCACCGTGCGCTCGTAGCCCTCGAAGGCGTGGCCGTGGACGCGGTCGATCAACTGCATGCGCGTGAACACCTGGTTCGGATGGCTCGCCAGCGTCTCGAGCATCCGGAACTCGGTGGGCGTGAGGTCGATCGGCCGCCCGGCCAGAGTGACCTGATGGCCGCGCAGATCGATGATCATCTCCCCGAGCCGGAGTACCTCGGGGGTCTCGTGGCTGCCCCTTCGAAGCACCGCGCGCACGCGCGCGACGACCTCGCGGGGGCTGAACGGTTTGGTGATGTAGTCGTCGGCGCCCAGCTCCAGGCCGAGGAGCTTGTCCGACTCCTCGTCCCGGGCCGTCAGCATGATGATCGGCGTGCGGGCGTGTTCGCGGATGCGCCGGCAGACCTCGCGGCCGTCGAGCTTCGGCAGCATCAGATCCAGGATCACGATGTCCGGGCGCACGCGATCGTGCTCCTTCAACGCGGCGTCCCCGTCGGCGGCCACGGTCACGCCAAAGCCTTCCCGCTCCAAATAGGTGCGGAGCAGCTCGACGATCTGCGGCTCGTCATCGACGACCAGCACGGTCGGCACGGCCTTCAGTCCCCTCGTATTGGCGGCGGCGTTCATGACAGGGCCACCAGCCGCTTCCGGTATTCTTCCTCGTTGATCTCGCCGCGCGCAAATCGCTCGCGCAGGACCTGCAGGGCGCCGTCCGGGCGGCCCCAGAGGGAGCGCAGCGTGATGACCTTCCAGGCGATCACGAGGAGCGCGATCAGGAGCAGAAACCTAAGAAGCGCGCCGAGCGCAAACACCGCCGCGCCGACCCGGGGGCGCCGGGCAAAGCCGCGCCGGCCACTATACATCATCCGCCCGGGACCGAACCGGGGCCCGTACCCGGGAGTGCCGGGACCGTACCCTGGAGTCCCCGGGTTTCCAGGCGTCCCGGGCGCCGGGGCGCCCTGGGCGTGTAACTGGGAAACCTGCTGGGCCAATGCCGCGGTGGTCGAAACGCCCGGCAGGGCCCCGCCGCCAAGTACGCCGACGAGCGCCACAACGCCTGCCACAGCCACGAGGGCCGCGAACCGCCGGTTTCGCATGTGCTGCCTCCTTGGTATTCCCACTATTAAATCGCTTACTTACCGCTGACTTAGCGGGTCTGATGTCCTCAATGTAGCCGGGCCGGATATGTGAATTGTGAAGGACTCATAGAATGATTGTGAACCCGGTTTCGGACCGTCCGGGGCGGCGGCGGCCCGCTCCCGGGGGACCGCCGGACGGCCGCAGCGAACTGTCGGGGCGTGCCGGAAGCCCGCCCCGCCCCAGACCGCATCACCGTCTCCGTCGTCCAGCACCGGCTCACGGCCATCGTCGCCGAGATGGGCGAGGCGATGCTGCGGACCGCGTACTCCCAGATCCTCAACTCCAGCCGCGACTTCTCGACGGCCCTGTGCGACGCGGAGGGCCGGCTGCTGGCCCAGGCCGAGCACGTCCCGATCCACGTCGGCGCCCTGCCGTGGTCGGTCCGGTCGGTCCTCGAGTTCTTCCGGGGCCGGATTCGCGCCGGTGACCTGTACCTGGTCAACGATCCCTACCACGGCGGCAGCCACCTCCCAGATCTAACCGTCGTCCTGCCGGTGTTCGCGGACGGGCGGCTCGTCTGCTGGGCGATCAACCGCGCGCACCAGAGCGACATCGGCGGCGCGACCCACGGCAGCTACAACGCCGCGGCCACGGAGATCTGGCAGGAAGGCCTGCGGATTCCCCCGCTCAAGCTGTACGACGCCGGCGCGGAGCGGGACGACGTGCTCGCGATGGTGGCGACCAACGTCCGCCACTCGCGCGATTTCCTCGGGGACCTCCGCGCCTCGATGGGCTCCGCGCGCCTCGGCGAGCGTCGCCTCCTGCGCCTGGCCGAGGAATACGGCACCGGGGTGCTGCTCGAGGCGGTGCGCGAGGTGCTCGACGGCACCGAGCGGCGGACGCGCGCGTGCATCCGGCCGTGGCGCGACGGCGTGTACCGCGGCGAGGCCGTTCTCGACGACGACGGCCACGGGGCGACGGACATCGCCGTGCGCGCGACCGTGACGAAGCGGGGCGACGCGCTCACGGTCGACCTCCGCCGCAGCGACCCTCAGGTCACGGGCTTCGTCAATTCCTCATTCCCGAACACGATGTCCGCGGTGCACATGGCGGTCGCGTATCTGGTCGACGCCGACATCCCGAAGAACGACGGGACGTTCCGGCCGGTGACCGTGCTGACCACCGAAGGCACGATCGTGCACCCGCGTCCGCCCGCGCCGGTCACGCTCTGCACCAACCACTGCGGTCAGGAGATCGCCGAGTCCGTGCTCAAGGCGCTCGCGCCGGCCTGTCCCGACCGCGCCGTCGCCGGATGGGGCCGGCGGTTCCGCATCGCGATCCGCGGCACGGACCCGCGCAGCGGGCGTCCCTTCATCTGGCACATGTTTCACGCGCGCCCCGGCGGAGGAGCGTCCGCGGCGGGAGACGGCTGGCCGACCGCGGGCGAGGGCCAGGCCGCGGGCGGCCTCAAGTTCGGCAGCGTCGAAGTCACCGAAGTCCGGTTTCCGCTGTTCATGGAGCGGCACGAGTTCCGGCCGGACTCGGCCGGCGACGGACGGTTTCGCGGCGGGGTGGGCGCCCATCTCGTGATGCGCGCCGAGATCGGCGCCCCCGCGGTCGCCAACACCGCGGGCGACGGCGTCCGCCACGCGCCCTACGGGCTGCTCGGCGGGCAGGACGGCGCGGTGCACCGGTACCGGCTGGTCTCGCACGGGCGGGCCCGCGTTCTGCGCACGAAGGAAGTCGGCATCCCGGTCCGGCCCAACGACGTCTTTCTGATCGACTCGTCGGGCGGCGGCGGCTACGGTCCCCCGGCGAAGCGCGACCCCGCGGCCCGGGCCGCCGACCGCGACAACGGCTTCGTGACCTCGCGCGCGCCCGCGCCGCGCCGGGAGGAGTCCCCGCGCACAAAAGCACGGCGCCGCGCATCCGCGGCACGCCGCCGTGTGAAGGGCCGGCGCCGGTGAGCGCATCCTACCGGATCGGCATCGACGTCGGCGGCACGTTCACCGACGCGGTCTGCGTGGACGGAGCCGGCGGCGTCACGCTCGCCAAGGCGGCCTCCACGCCGGCCGATCCGTCGATCGGCGTGCTCGACGCGATCCATTCACTGGCCGAGCGGCTCGGCGTCGACGGCCGCGCGCTGCTCGCGGCCACCTCGCAGATCGTCCACGGCACGACGGTCGCGACCAACGCCCTGCTGGAGCGCCGCGGCGCGCGGGTGGGCCTGCTCACCACGGACGGCCACCGGGACGTGCTCGAGATGCGCGAGGGCCTCAAACCGGAGCGCTACAACCTCCGGATGCCGCCGCCGGTGCCGCTCGTTCCCCGCGCGCTGCGCCTCGGCGTGCGCGAGCGCACGCGCGCGGACGGGACGATCTCGGTCCCGCTCGCGCGGACGTCGCTCGATCGCGCGATCCGCGCCCTCGAACGCGCCGGCGTGGACGCGGTCGCGATCTGCTACCTTCACGGCTACCGCAACCCGAAGCACGAGCTCGCCACGCGGGACGCGGTGCGGCGCCGGCTCCCCCGCGCCTACGTCTCGCCGTCGTGGGATGTGCTGCCGCAGATCAAAGAGTACGAGCGCGTCTGCACGACCGTGATCAACGCGTACGTGGGGCCCGTGCTGGGGCGCTACCTCACCCGGCTGGCTTCGCGCCTGCGCGCGGCCGGCTACCGGCGGCAGGTGCTGGTGATGCAGTCGCACGGCGGGGTGGCCGCGATGGCCGAGGCCGTGCGGCTGGCCGCGGGCGCGGTGCTGTCCGGCCCGGCCGGGGGCATCGCCGGCGGACGCTACGCCGCGCAGCTGCTCCGGGACGGCAACCTCATCACGTTCGACATGGGCGGAACGAGCACGGACATCGCGCTGCTCGAAGACGGGCGCCCCCGGGTCACGAGCGACCGGCGGCTCGGCGGCCACACGCTCGCGCTTCCGAGCATCGACATCCACACGATCGGCGCGGGCGGCGGCTCGCTCGCGCGCGTGGACGCGGGCGGGATCCTGCACGTCGGGCCCGAAAGCGCCGGCGCGGAGCCCGGGCCGGCCTGCTACGGGCGGGGCGGCGCCGGCGCGACCGTCACCGACGCGAACGTCGTGCTCGGCTACCTCGACCCGGAGACGTTTTGGGGCGGACGGCGGCGGCTCGACGCGGCCGCGGCGCGGCGGGCGGTGGACGCGATCGCCGCCCGGCTCGGCGGATCCGCGGTCGACGCCGCGCGCGGCATCTACGAGGTCGTCAACACCGCGATGGCGGAAGGGATCCGCGTCGTCTCCGTCCGGCGCGGAATCGACCCGCGCCGCTTCGCCCTGCTCGCGTTCGGGGGCGCGGCCGGCCTGCACGCCACCGCGGTCGCCGCCATGCTCGACATCGGACGGGTGGTCGTCCCGCGCCAGGCCCCGGTGCTGTCCGCGTGGGGCATGCTCGCCGCGGATCTCCGGTACAACGTCGTGCGCACCCAGGTCGGCGAGATCCACAAAATCGGCGCGGCGCGCCTTCGCCGTCTCTTCGCGGAGATGGAGCGGGAAGGGCGGCGGCGGCTCGAGCCGGCGGTCGCGGCGGCGGTCGGCAGCGGAAGGAACGGCGGCGGAGCCGGCGGGCCGCTCGGGAGTGGGGGCGCGTTTGGGGCGATACCGGGGCGCAACGGCGAGGAGGCCGGACCGCACCTCGACGTGGTGCGCTCGCTCGACCTGCGCTACGGCGAGCAGATATTCGAAATCGACGTGCCCCTGGACGGCATCCCGCTCGAGGCGGAGGACCTCATGGACCGCGTGGTGGAGCGCTTCCGCCGCCGGCACGAGGAACTGTACACCTACAGCGCGCCGGATCAGGAAGTCGTGCTCGTGAACGCGCGGCTCGCCGTGATCGGCCGCCTCGCATCCCTGCCGGTCGAGCCGGTCCTCGAGCCGCGGGAGGCGCACACCCGCACGGCGCCGCCCGGGGCCCCGGCGTCACCCGGCGCCGCCCCGCGCGGGCGCGAGCCGCGCGGCACCCGCCGGATCTATCTCGGCGGCTGGCGGGACGTGCCGGTGCAGCGGTGGGACGAGATCGCGGCCGGCGCCCTCATCGAGGGCCCGGCCATTGTCGAGTCCGAGGCCACGACCGTGCTCGTCCGGACAGAAGAGCGCGTCCGCGTGACTCCGCACGGGTGGCTCGACGTGACGGTCGCCCGCTAGCGCTTTTCTGTCTTCCCCTTCACGATCGCCGCGATCTTGTCGGCGAACAGCGTCTGGCTGTCGTCCTCGGGGACGTAGCCGAGCCGGTCGCGGGCGTTCGCGATGCTCCAGAACCGATGGGTGTTGCCGCTGATCCCATAGACGATCAGGAACGGCACGCCGTGCTCGTCGGCGATGTGCTCGGTCTCGACCATGCGGATCGCCTGCTGGATCTGGTCGCGCCGGGAGAGATAGGCGCCGAGCGCGCGGTGCATCGTCGCGACGTCGCCGGGGCTCACATGGTCGATGTCGGTCTCCCGCGGGCCGCCGATGCGCCACTGCACGACCTCGAGGTGCCGGTCGTCAACCCGGCCGGTCGCGAAGACGAATCCCAGCAGCTCGTACGCGGCCTTGGCCCATCCATAGAAATTGTCGGAGCGCGGCAGCATCTCCGGGGTGACCATCTCCATGCGGCCGGCCCAGATCAGCCGCTCGTAGTAGTCCGCCGCGTGGTTGGAGCTCGCCACGACGACCCGGCGCACACCCTCTTCCAGCGCCGTCCGGTAGACGTTATAGGCCAGCGCGATATTCTGGTGCTCCGCCCAGAACTTGGCGTCGGTGGTGTTCTGCCAATGGTCCGGGAGGCCGGCGGCCCGGACGAAGCCGCAGTGGATCACGGCGTCGGCGCCGCGGAAGTGCGCGCGGTACTGGTCGCGGTCCGGCTTGGTCAGATCGCAGATGACTATCCCGGGGACGGAGCGGCCGTCCCGCGTCGTCGCCGAGACGTCGAGCTGAAGGAGGTCCCACCGCTCCGCCAGCTCCGGCAGCATCCGCTGCGCGATGTAGCCCGCCGCACCGATCAGCACCACCCGGCGCTTCGCCATTCGAACAACCCCTTCGTCAGGAGAATAGACTGCGGTGAAACGGGGCCCATTCTTCGCGCCGCGACGGCCCCGACTCCTCGGACAGACGTTCGAGAATTGCGTGGTTGGCGCGGCGCGCAACAGGGAAAGACTAAGGCTGAACCTCCAGTCTCAGGTCTACGAGGAGGTGGGTTGTATGCCGCTGTGGCTGGTTGCGTTCCTGACCGGCGTAGCGTTCACCGTCGTCGTGACTTCTGTCGGCGGCGGAAAGTAAGCAAGGATACACCATAGCAGGACAACGGTGAGGGGCCGGGGCTCTCGCGCTCGGCCCCTCGCGCTTAGGCACGATCGCCCGCGCTCGATTGCACGCGAGACAGACGTTTGCGCAGAGGCGATCGGGGAAGAACAGTTCTGAGCCCGCCACTCTATAGGAGGTGAGCCGCAATGCCTGAATGGCTCGTCTGGGTGCTGGCCGGCATCGTCGTTACCGCCGCGGTTATCAACTCGGGCGGTAAGTAGCCGGAACCACACATCGAACGGCGAGGGGCCAGGTCGCGATGACTGGCTCCTCGTCTTTTTGGCTCGACTCCTGCTACACCCCGCTGAACACGCTGAACCCGCCGTCGACGGGCACGACGACGCCGTTGACGAACCGGCTGCCCGGGCCGCACAGCCAGAGCACCGTGCCGATGAGGTCGTCCGGCTCGCCGAACCGGCCGGCCGGCGTGTGCTCGATAATTTTGGCCCCCCGTGGGGTGAGGCTGCCGTCCTCGTTGGTGAGCAGGCGCCGGTTCTGATCGCCGATGAAGAAGCCGGGCGCGACGGCGTTGACCCTGAGGCCCTCGCCGTGCTTGCGCGCCAGATCCACCGCGAGCCACCGCGTCAGGTTCTCAATCGCGGCCTTGGCCGCCGAATAGGCCGGGACGCGCGTCAGGACGCGCTGGGACGCCATCGACGAGATATTGACGATGCTGCCCTGCCGCGCCGCGGCCATCGTCGGGCCGAAGACCTGGATCGGGAGCAGCGTCCCGGTGAGGTTCAGGTCGACCGCGGTCCGCCACGCTTCGACCGGCAGATCGAACACCGACGCGCCGTCGGCGAGCGTCGCCTGCGGCAGATTGCCGCCCGCGGCGTTTATCAGAATATCGACACGCCCCCACCGTCCGACCACCGCGTCCCGCGCCCCGGCGAGCGCCGCCGGGTCGAGCACGTCGGCCGCGACCGGCATCGCCTCGCCGCCGGACGATGCGAGCTGCGCCGCCACCGCCTGCGCGCGATCGAGCCGCCGCCCGAGGATGGCGACCCGCGCGCCGGCCGCCGCGAGGCCCCGCGCCATCGCGGACCCCAGCACGCCGCTCCCGCCGGTGACGACCGCGGCCCGGCCGCGCAGATCGAAAAGCTCTTCGGGCTTCATCCGCGCGGCCTCGGCGCGCGCGGCTCCCGCTCGGGGGCCCCGAACGCCGCGAGGTGGCGGATGAAATGGCGCTCTACGTTCGCGTCGTACGCGTCCGGATTGGCCCGCAGCAGGGCGTGGAGCCGCGGTCCGTACGCGGCGAGCGCCGAGCCGAACGTGACGTGCAGCATCTCCCGTGCGTCGAAGTTGTCGAGGAGCGACGCGAGGTCGGGGTCCGCCACCTTCCCGGGCGCCGGCGCCCGGGAGGCGTCCGCCGAGACGTGGTAGCTGGCGCGGTCCTGCTCGTAGCGCTCGTGCGCGAGCACGTAGATCGCGCGAAACAGCGCCGGGTCGAGCGGCGCCGCGGTCCGCAGCGCCTCGAGATAGCTCGTCCCGGCGGTCTTGATGTGCGCGAGCGTTCCGGCCCGCCGGCCGAAGGCGCCGTAGACGCTCAGTTTGTCGGATCCGGAGTGGAGGCTCAGCTTGTACGGCCCGAGGCGGCGCGCGATCGCCGCGTGCACCGCCGCGTCCGCGTCGAACGCGGCCGGGTCGCCGATGTAGTCCACCCCCTTCTCGAAGCGGCCGACGAAGCGCGGGGCCAGGCTGACCCACTCCACGCTGAGGCGGCGCAGTTCGGTCGCGACGTACGCGTGCTGCACCGGCGTCGTCGGCGTGTCCGTCTCGTCGACCGAGATCTCGACCTCGACGTCGCGGTTCCGCGCGCGGAGATGCCGGTAGAGGGCGGCGACGTGCGCCACCGCCCGCCCGTACTTGACCGCCGCGCGTGCGATGCCGTCCTCGTCGTACGCGAGGGCCTCGCGGTCGAGCTCGAGCGCGCGCCCATGGTACCGCCGCCGCATCGCGTCGCGGCTGTCGTCGAGCTCGTGCCACGGCAGCGCGTCGAGCGCCGCGGCAACCTCGGCGGCCGGCCGCGCATCCGCGGACGGGTCGACGTGCGCGCCCGGATCGAACGTGAAGAACGTGTACCCGGCCGCGAGGCACGAGTCGACGTCCGCGGTGGTCTTGAGGTGGTCCGCGTCGGCGCCGAAGCCGTCGCGCCACCCCTCCATGAAGACGCCCCAGCACGCGTCGGTCAGCACCTGCACGGGCGTCCGCCGGGTCCGCTCCATCTCACGTATGGACTGCTGCGCGAAGATCGGCGCCACCCCCGCGCCCGCCTCACGAAGCGCCCGGATGTGGCCCGGCGTGGCGAGACCCAGGCGGTCCCCGAACCCAAACGAACGCGCGAGCCCCAACGGACGGGGCGCGAGCCACGGCAGGGCCCGCTGCAGCACGGCGAGGTTCGCGGCGCCGGCCGGCCCGACCAGAAGCCACCGGCCGTCGAAGGTGCTCGTCTCTCCCTCGAGGTCCCGCAGCGCCGGCGGGGGACTCGCGGCCAGCGCCACGACGCGATTGTGCGGCGTGCCGCGCGAGAGCGCGACCTCCGCCTCGCCGATCTGAACCACGGACCGAGGGCGGACGTCCAGCCCCGGGACGGACTGCAGTCGCGTCATCGATCGACCTCCCGGATCAGAAAATGCCGGGGTCCGGCCGGCCGGCGGCCTGTCCCGCCGGCTTGGCGTGCGCCGGACCGAGCGGCGGGCGAAGCGTCCCGTCGCTCGTAAACGACAGCGCCGCGGGCGCGGCGCCCGGTGCGACGGCCGCGTGCGGCAGCAGATCGGGCACGAGTGATTCGGACACGGCGACTTCGCGGACCGCGAGTGTGTTACGGATGTAGACGAGGCGCGCTTCGCCGCCGTCGATCCGCGGCGCCGTGATCACCGCCGCGTCCAGGACGTCGCGGTCGGTCGCGAGCACCATCGGCAGGCGGACGGAGTCGATGACGGTGGACGTGAGCGCGTTCATGTAGGTCGCCCGCAGGTCCATCTTCTCCAGTACCCGCTGCGCGATCAGGTCCGCCATGCCGACCCCGTTGGCGTTCCCCTGCGTCTCATCGGTCAGATCCAGCACGGCGATCTTCCGGATCGCGGGACCCCCGGAGGCGAACGGCGTAGGGTAGCGGCCGGTGAGGTTCGGATCCATACCGTCGCCGCTGATGTTCTTGCCGATCTCCTGCACGACCAGCACGTCCGCCGCCTCCACCGGCAGCCGGGCCATGAGGCTGCGCGCGTGATCCAGCAGCGCGGGCTCGCGCTCGAGAAACGCCTCCGGCGGCACCACCGCCACCTGCACCGGGACGTCGTACGCATCCTCGACCGTCGCGACCCCGAAGAGCAGCGGCGCCCGCTTGACGACGATGCCGTAGGCTTCGACAAGCCGGTCGGCGAACCCGCCGAACCCGGGCGCGTGCATCGACTGCGCGCCGCGCTGCTTGCCGATGCCGATCACGGCCATCTTCACAAGGCCGCTTTCAATCGTGCCGCGGAACGCGGTGTGCGGCTTCACGCGGCCGACCGCGACCGCGGCGCCGGCCTCGTGCGCCTCGCGGTCCCAAAAGACGCCCGAGCCGTCGGCCAGCCGCCCGAGCTCGACGACGTCCATCGAGGACACGATCGGCGCGCCGGCCGACGCTTCGGTCACGCCGAGGCCGGCGAGCACCTCCCGCTGGCCCTCCGCCGTCGCGCCGCCGTGGCTCCCCATCGCCGGCACGACGAACGGCTGCGCGCCGTGGCGGCGCAGGGCGTCGACCACGGCCTTGGTGACCCTCGGAATCTCGGCGACGCCGCGGCTTCCGACCGCGACCGCGACCCGGCCCCGCGGAATGCGGCGCGCGATGTCGGGTACCTCGATCTGGCGGTGGATCTCGGCCTCGACGTCGCACCGGCCGGGCGTCGGGAACTCCTGATGCACGCGGACGACGCGGGGCAGCGGGACCGTCGCCGGCGCCCGGATGCCTTCGACCGCGACGGCCGCGCCCCGGCCGCCGTGCGCGCGGCCGTCGTCTCTCCGATCGCCGTCCGTGCCGATCACCCCTTTCGCGTCACCCATGCGTGGGCCGGATCCTCGCTGGCCATCAAGCGCCGTCCCTCACCGGCGAGCGCCCAAAGATAGTACAGCCGATAGCCGGGGGCGGCGACAACGGGATGATACCCGTACGGAATAACCACGGTGTCCCCGTCCTCCACCACAAACGCGGAATCGACGTGCCGCTCCGGCGAGTAGAGCCGCTGGAACCCAAAGCCGTCTTTGGGTTTGACGCGGAAGTAGTACACTTCCTGGAACACGGCCTCCCGCGGCGGGTCGTGGCGGTCGTGCTTGTGCGGCGGGTAGCTGGACCAGGCCCCGGGCTCGTTGAACGTCTCCCCGGCCACGAGGCGCTGCGCGGGTCTGGACTCGTCGAGGATCGTGTGCACGGTTCGGCGCCACGCGCCCTCGCCGCGCACGGCGACCGTGACGTCCGGCGGCCGGATCACGTACGCTTCACCGCCCGCCGGCGCCGGCGCCCGCCATACGGCGATCTCCGCCGGCCCGGCCGCGGAAATGCGATACGACACGCCGGCCGGGATGTAGACCGACGTCGGAACCCCGTCGAAGACGTCGGCGCGCCCGCCGAGGTTGTCCCAGGCGTCCATGCCCTTCACGGCGATCGAGCACGTTCCGCCGAGGATGACGAGCAGTGACTCCCGCCCCGGCGAGACGGCGTCCACGGGCCGTCCGGGCGCCGGCCGGAGGATCGCGAGCTCGAGGCCCTCCGAGTCGGAGTTCTTCGGGTTCACGATCTCCTGGTCGCCGTCCGCGGCGCGGCGCTTGAAGAACACCTTCATGGCGACACCTCCGATTGCGTACCTGCTGCTGCGCGAGCCGTGCCCGGCTAGAGGCGATCTTTGAGCGACACCGATACCGCGGGATCGGCCCAGCGGGTGTTGGGAATGAGCGGATACCAGTCCGGCCGGCCGGGATCCCGGTCGTACGCGTAGCCCCCGAGCTTCCGGTACAGTTCGGCGTAGCGGCCGACCTTGTCGCGGTCGAGCCGGACGCCGAGTCCCGGCGCGGTGGGCACGGCGATGCGCCCGTTGCGGTAGGCGAGCCGGCCGCCCTCGATCACGTCGTCGGTGAGATGGTGGTAGTGGGCGTCGGCCGCGAACGTGAGGTTCGGGATCGCCGCGCCGAGGTGCAGCATCGTCGCGAGCTGGATCCCCAGCTCGCCCGACGAGTGGACGGCCACGCCGAGCTGGAACGTCTCGCAGACCGCGGCGGCCTTCACGCACGCGCGGATGCCGCCCCAAAAGGTGGTGTCGAGGAGCACCACGTCCACGGCCGGCCGGAGCACGTTCGCGGCCAGGTCCTCGAAGTTGATCACGACCGTGTTGGTCGCAAGCGGCACGCGCACGCGCTCGCGCAGACGGCGCATGCCGTTGAGCCCCCACGTAGGATCCTCGAGGTAGTCATTCCGGAGGTCCTCGATCGCGCGGCCGAACCGGATGCCCTCTTCCACGCTCAGCACCGAGTTCGGATCGTAGCGCAGCGCGTCGTCCGGAAAGGCCTGCGCGAGGGCGCGGTAGCACTGGAGCTCGTAGTCCGGCGGGAAGACCCCGCCCTTCAGCTTGTGGGTGCGGAAGCCGTGCGAGCTGCGCAGCGCCCGCGCGTGCGCGACGAGCTGCTCGACCGTCCGGACCTCGCCCGTCCCGGACTCGGGATCGGCGTAGCGGAAGAAGAGGTAACTGGCGAACGGCACCTCCTCGCGCAGCGCGCCCCCGAGCAGATCGTAGACCGGCACGCCGAGCGCCTGTCCGATGATGTCGAGGCAGGCGAACTCGATCGCGGCATGCAGCTGCGTGCGGTTGTTGTAGAGGCTCGCGGTGGGGTTGCAGATCTTGAAGCGCAGCGCCTCGAGATCGAAGGCATCGTGCCCGACCACGTAGGGCTTGAGGCCGAGCAGCGCGGCCTCGGCGGCCTCGCCGCCTCCGCCCAGTTCCCCGAGCCCGACCAGCCCGTCCGCGGTCTCGAGCTCCACGATCGTGCGCACGAACCGTCCCCAGTGCGCGCCGTTGCTGTGCCTGAGCGGCGCTTCGAGCGGCACCGTCACCGTGGTCGCGCGGAGGTCCGCGATCGGCAGCCGCTTCACCGGCGCACGCGGATGACCATGTTCACCGGGTTGATGAACCGCAATGCCGTGAGCAGCAGAATGAGGCCGGTGACCATGTACACGACCGCCATCGCGTCGATCGCCTGGCTCGGCCGGATGCCGGCCGCGAACGCGGTGTAGTAGAGCGCGACGACCAGGGTCTGGCTCTTGGCCCCCGACACGAGGAAGGTCAGCTCGAACAGCGCGATCGCCCGCACGAGGATGAGGAGCCCCGCCGCGAGCACGCCGGGCAGAACGATCGGCAGCAGCACCCGGCCGAACATCCGCAGCGGCGACGCCCCGAGCGTGCGCGCCGCGTTTTCCAGATTGGCATCGATCTGCTCGAAGAACGGCGTCATGATCAGCACGACAAACGGCATCGCCGGCACGATGTTCGCGACGATCACGCCGGCGAGCTTGCCGCCGAGCCGGAGCTTATAGAGCATCGCGGCGAGCGGGATGCCGTAGGTGATCGGCGGCACCAGCATCGGAAGCACGAGCAGCATCAGCAGCGCCGCCCGTCCGGGAAAGGCGCGGCGGGCCAGCACGTAGGACGCCGGCACGCCGAGGGCAAGACTGATCAACGTCACGGTCAACCCGACGAAGATCGTGACCCCGAGCACATAGGCGAGGTCGAATTCGGCGAGCGCGAACTGGTACCACTTCGCGGTGTACCCGTCGGGCAGCCACCCGCCGAACCACGTCGACGCGATCGAGTTCAGGAACGCCGACAGGAAGATGCCGGCCACGAGCAGCGCAAACAGCCCGACGATCGCGTAGACCCACCACGCCCGGCTCATCCGCGGCCGCCGATCGTCGGACCGCGATAGGCGCGGTTCCGCGCGACGAGCACCAGGGTGACGAAGACGAGCTCGATCGCCGCCATCACCATCGCGATCGCCGACGCGCGCGGATAGTCGAACTGCTCGTAGGCGGCCTGCCACGCGGCGAGCGCGATCACCCGCGTGGAGCCGGCCGGTTCGCCGACGAGCACCGCCGACGGGAACACCGAGAACGTGGCGACGAACGACAGGGCCGCCGCCGCGGCGATTCCCGGGGCGAGCAGCGGGAGCGTGACCCGCCGGAGGCGCTGCCACCAGCCCGCACCGAGGGTCCGCGCCGCCTGCTCGAGGCGCGGATCCAGCCCCGACGCGTACCCCAGCAGCACGAGGAAGACCGCCGGAAAGTCCGAGATCGTCAGCGAGAGGAAGACGCCGGTGTAGTTGTGGACGAACTGCACCGGAAACTTGACGAGATGGAACGCGAGCAGCGTCTTGTTCACCCATCCCGCGGGCCCGAAGAACTCGATCATGCCTTCCGCGAGCAGCACCGTGCCGAGCGTCATCGGGATCACCAGCAACCCGGTGATCACGCGCTGGCCGGGAAGCGGCCGCCGCAGCCGGTAGGCCAGCGGAAGCGCGACGCAGAGGTCGAGCAGCGTGACGGGAACGGCGAGCCGCAGCGTGTTCCAGATCGAGAGCCGCTCGCGCGGATCGCCGAAGAAGGCGGCGTAGTTGGCGAGCAGGCCGCCCTTGGCCAGCGCCGGGAGCGGCGAGAGGGACAGCTGCAGGCCGTAGATGAAGGGGTAGACGAAGAGCGTCAGGACCACGAACAGCGCCGGCGCCAGCGGCAGCAGCGGCCCCCACTGGAAGGCCGCGCGCGGCGTGACGGGTGCTGTGCCTCCCCCCGCGCGCATGCCGGCGGTCCGCTGCATCCCGGCCTACTCCGGCGGAAACACGAGAAGCCGTTCCGGATCGGCGTTCAGGAGCACGGACGCGCCGCGCTCGAAGCGCGACGGCGTGCGGACGACGAACGGATCTCCGGCGTCCGCCACCATGCTGCACTCAAACGCGTCGCCGATGAACTCCGCGAACTCCACCTTCGCCGGGATCCCCGGCCCGCTTCCCGCCGGGCGCGCCTCGACGTCTTCCGGCCGCACCGCGGCCACCGCCTCGGCCCCCGCGGCCACGCCGTCGCGCACCGTCCCGGTGAGACGCAGTCCCCCCGAAGTCGCCACCTCCGCGCGAGTCCCGCGCACGCTTTCGACCCGCACCCGGAACAGGTTGCGGTAGCCGAAGAAATTGGCGACGAACGCCGACTGCGGACGGAGGTACACTTCCTCGGGCGTGCCGACCTGGCGCAGCATCCCGTCTTTCATCAGCCCGATGCGGTCGGACAGCGAGAGCGCTTCTTCCTGATCGTGGGTCACATAAATCGTCGTGAGCCCGAGCGTCTGGTGAAGCCGGCGGATCTCGAGCCGCATCTCGAGCCGCAGTTTGGCGTCGAGGTTGCTGAGCGGCTCGTCCATTAGAAGAAGACGGGGCTCGATAACGAGCGCGCGGGCGAGCGCCACGCGCTGCTGCTGGCCGCCGCTCAACTGCGCCGGATACCGGTCGATCGTCTCCTCGAGGTGCACCAGCGCGAGCGTCTGACGCACACGGCGGGCCACGTCGGCCGGCGGCGTGCCCATCATCTCGAGGCCGAAGGCCACGTTCCGCCCGACGGTCAGGTGCGGGAACAGCGCGTAGCTCTGGAACACGACGCCGAAGCCGCGGCGCTCCGGCGGCACCGGCCCGAGATCCTGGCCGTCGAGGAGGATCTGCCCCGCGTCGGGCTCGAGGAGGCCGGCGAGCAGGTTGAGCGCGGTACTCTTGCCGCAGCCGGACGGGCCGAGGAGACTCACGAACTCGCCGCCGTGCACGTCGAGGTCGAACGCCGTCAGCGCGGCGACGTCGCCGAAGTGCTTGCTGAGGCCGCGGATCTCCACGCGGCCGATGGTGTGCCGGCGGGCCGCCAGGCTCCCGCCTGGCGGCCCGGGCGGCTCTACTCGGGTCTCCGCGCTCACTTGAGCTTGTTCGCGCCGACCTTCTGGTCCCAGAGCGTGAACGCCTGCACCAGCTTGTCGGGGTCCAGGGGAATCTCGATCGGCCGGGTCTTGATCAGATCGTCGAACGACGCCCGCCGCACCGGGGCGACCTGGTCCTGGCTCGCCTTCGGCGCCATTTCGAGCGTCACGCCCTTCACGGCCGGCCCCGGATAGAAGTAGCCGGTATCATAGGTCTTCGCCTGCTGGTCCGGCTTCAGCGCCCACGCGATCAGATCGAGCACCAATCCCAGCATCTCCGGCGAGTTGCCCTTCGGCACGCAGATGTACTGCGTGTCCGCGATCAGGTGCTCGTTCGCGAACGTGAACGCCCCGAAGTTCTTCGGCACCACGCCGAGGGCGCGGACGTTGAGGTCCCAGCCCATCGTCGAGGCCGCGATCGTGCGGGCACCCTGGCCCAACTCCTGGAACGTCCCGGCTGTGCCGGTCGGATAGTACTGGATGTATTGACCGAGTTGCTGGTAGTACGGCCACACCTTCGTCCAGGACTGCGGGTCGCGCGGCGACGCCTCGCCGAGCAGGTACGGCAGCCCCATCATGAAGCTGCGGCCCGGACCCGAGTTGGCGGGCCGCGCGTAGATCAGCTGACCGGGGTTGCTCTTCGCCCACGTCAGCAGGTCCTCGGGCGTCTTCGGCGGGCTCGGCAATTTGGCCGGGTTGTACGTGAACGTCGGGCCGTAGTTGCCGAAGACGTCGAGAATGCCGTAGCCTTGGGCGAGCCCCTGGGCCTTGGGCTGAATGTAGTTCCCGATCAGGTTGGGCCATTTCGCCTGGAAGTCGGGCAGGAGCGGCTGCCAGATCTTCTGCACGATACCCGCGGACAGCGCGTCCGACCCCGTGAGCACCATATTGATCTGCAGTTGGTTGGCCTGCTGCTGCGCCATGATCTTCGACGGCAGCTCCGGCGCCGTCGCCTGCTGGTAGCTCACGCCGCTGACATACTGATGGTGCGACCCGACGTAGTCCTCGATGATGGCTTTGGTCAGCTGCAGCTGACCGGCGACGTCGATGATGGTCAGTTGAAGCGGACGCGACGGCATCGGCGGCAGCGCCATTCCCGCTGCGCGGGCGACGCCCGGACGGCCGGCCAGGAGCCCGGACCCCGCCGCCGCGGCTGCCCCGGCGCCGATGAGGAACGTCCTGCGGTCAAAAGAGTGCGACTTACTCACGTGCCACCCCCCAATTTGGCAATCTGGACACTCCTTACATTAAGGTACATCACCCCACGTTATGATGACGGTCCAGGGTTCCATTTGTATATCCGACCCGCATCCGATTCGCGGGTAGGGTGCGCTCTCCTCGTAGTAGCCGGGCGCGGCCGGCCTGGGAGCGGGGCCGGTTAGATGGGCCGCGCGCGCCCCACGGGCTTCGAAGAAGGCGCCGCGGTGAGGGGCGCAGCCGCGCGCTGCGCGGCGGCGATGACGTGCTTGAGCGGGACGCCCCGGCGTTCGGCGATTGCGCGGCAGGCCTCGAACTCCGGCGCCACGTTCAGGACGGCGGCGCCGTCCGCGGCGATCTTCACCGGGATCGTCCCGTACTCCGTGTCGACGTCCACGGTCCGCCGCGACACGGCCAGACGCGCGACCTCGTACGCGCGCACGCCGAGCGTCGTCGTCTCCGCGAGCAAGACACCGGTCAACTCCCGCGCCCGATCCGGGGACACGAGCACGCGGAGCACGTGGCCGGGCCGGCCCTTCTTCATCACCGCCGGCACCGCGGCGACGTCGAGCGCGCCCGCCTCCATTAAACGCGCCGTGACGTGCGGGTACAACTGCGGATTCATGTCGTCGATCGACGTCTCCAGCATCACGAGCCGCTCGGTCCGCGCCGCGTCGCCGAAGAGACCCGCGCCGTCGCCGGCCGGGCCCGCGTGGCCATCCGTCCCGTGGACATCACGGGCCTCTTCCGTTCGCTGCGCCTCGCCGACGAAGAGCCGCAGCACGTTCGCCCGCTCGGGATCGTCGCGGCCGGCGCCGGCGCCGACCCGCTCGACGCGCATCAAGGGCAGCGGGCCCCACGCGGACACAATCTCTCGCAGCA